>NZ_KB291268.1:22499-32860 GCF_000318275.2 Capnocytophaga sp. oral taxon 332 str. F0381 | reverse complement strand
GCTGGCACAGCCGAGTATGTGACGAAGGATAAGCAGCGGGGCACAAGCTACAAGCTTGCGCCAGCGAGTAACTTAGAATGGTTTTAAATTTTGCAATTGCAATAAAAAAATAATACCTCCTTTTTTGCGAATAATGCAAAAACAAACCTCTTAAATTATTGATATTATATTTTTCTAAATACTTATGCTATATTTATTATAAAATACTAAAAACGTAACTTTTTAGCTGAAAAAAATATTTTTATTTATTATTTTTTCTTTCAAAATATTTTCGTACCTTTGCGAATGAAAATTAAAAAATAGTAAATAACCCCAAAAAACATTACCACTATGGAAAATACAGCAAAATTAATTCTTGATGGCAAAGAATACGCTTTCCCTATTGAAGTAGGTTCCGAAAACGAAAAAGCTATCAATATTGAAAAGTTACGTGCCTTAACGGGCTTTATAACTTTAGACTCTGGCTTTAAAAACACAGGTGCCTGCAAAAGCGCAATTACTTTCCTTGATGGCGAACGCGGTATCCTGCGCTATCGTGGCTATAATATAGAAGACCTTGCCGCTCACGCCGAATTTTTAGAAGTGGCTTACCTGCTCATCTTCGGCGAACTGCCCACTACTGAACAATATGCGGACTTTAAGAAAACTATCCACAAATATACCCTCATTCACGAGGATATTCGCCATATTTTGGACGGTTTTCCACGCTCGGCACACCCTATGGGCGTACTTTCTTCGCTCACCAGCGCCCTTACTGCCTTCAACCCTGTTCCTGTAGATGTTAATTGCCCCAAAGACGTCTATCAGGCTGTTTGTAAGGCTATTGCTAAAGTTACTATCGTGGCTACGTGGGTGTACCGCAAGCGCGAAGGCTTGCCTGTAAATTACTACAACAACTCTATGGGATATATAGAAAACCTCTTGCAGCTCTTCTTTGCTATCCCTACCGAAGATTATAAAATTAACCCTACTGTGGTAAGGTCGCTTAATAAACTTCTTATCCTTCACGGCGACCACGAACAAAACTGCTCTACCTCTACTGTACGCCTCGTAGGTTCGTCTGAAGCTGGACTTTTTGCAAGTATATCCTCTGGGGTATCAGCCCTCTGGGGAAGGCTACACGGCGGCGCCAACCAAGCTGTGATAGAAATGCTACAAGAAATAAAAGACGATGGTGGCGATGTAGATAAATTTATACGCAAAGCTAAAGATAAAAACGACCCCTTCCGCTTAATGGGCTTCGGACACCGTGTGTATAAAAATTTTGACCCTCGTGCCAAAATCATTAAAGTAGCTGCCGATGAGGTACTACACGCCTTGGGTATCTCCGACCCTATGCTGGACATCGCTAAACATTTGGAAAAAGTAGCTCTTGAAGATGACTACTTCAAATCACGCAACTTGTACCCTAACGTAGATTTCTATTCAGGCATTATTTACAAAGCCTTAGGAATGCAGTTGGAAATGTTTACCGTACTCTTTGCTATAGGCAGGCTACCAGGGTGGATTGCACAATGGAAAGAAATGCGACAAGGCGGCGAACCTATAGGACGACCACGCCAAGTGTATGTGGGTGCCAAAGAAAGAACCTTCGTGCCTTTAGCTGACCGCTAATCTATTCTGAACTTGGAATAGGGTTACTAAAATACTTTTTTTAATCCTCACCCCGCTCCCCCCTCTCCAAAAGAGAGGGGGGAGCGGGGTGAGGATTTATGAATTTTGAATTATGAATTTTGAATTGGCACAAGGGGCAAGCTTGCGCCAGCGGGGGAGGGCTTATAAAAACACATTCAAAATCACAAAGAATGTTAAAATTTTATGGTGGTAAGAAAAAATGTTGTATCTTTGTGCCGGAATATAGTGTATTCTTTACTGTATTCTTGTTGTAAAAATAAAATAAATGATACAGAAACTAAAAAACGGAACTTTTAAAGGGCTTTTGATAGCCCTGCTGATGGTATTGGCACTCGCAACGAGCGGCGTATATGCCCAAACGTGCGACCCCAATACACAAAAAGCCTTAAAAGAAACCCACGTGTCGTACTTTGATAAAGTAACACAAGGGGCAACGGCTACTTTTACAATTAAGTACCCCTTAGAGGGCACTACCTACATTATTTCCGATAACCTTGGTACTACGTATTCCTATACGTATACTTCGGGGGCGGAGTTTATTGATATTAATGTGGGGGCAGTAAATGCCACTCGTAGGTTTGCCCTAAAAGCTATTAATGGGGGCTGTACTTACCAAACAGGCTTTGACTATACTATCAATCCTGTTACTACCTTGCAACTTGCCTATAGGGTAGAACACGAATGGTGCCGCAATAGTGGGGCAATACGTTTTACCCTTGTAGGTCCTGGAGCTAATAACGCTAATTACACCTTTCATAAAAAGAAAGCTAGCGATGCTAATTACGAAACATTGGCATTGCCTCTCACAGGGGCTACCTCATTGGCTGAAGGTGATTACCAACTTATAGCGAAGCCTATATCGGGGTCTGGTGATATAGAAACTCCCGTTATTAGGGTGAAAAAGGATATAGAAAACATAGTGTACAATTCTGTACAAATACCTGCTACTTGTGCTTCTTCAGGCTTGGGTATAAAGGTGAATGTTACACAAGGTAACTATCCTGTATACTATACACTACAAAAACCGCTGGGGGTAGATGTACCAGGGAAGGTAAAACAAATGTCTAATATCTTTACAGGTTTAACACCCGATACTTATTATGTGAAGGTAGAGGATTTTTGTGGAAATTTTAATACGCCTATACCTATTACTATTAATAATACTACTTTTAGCGTTACACACGTACACCCCCAGATAAAACCACAAGAATACAATTGTGATTATACAACGTTCTTCCGTCTTTGGTTTATGGGTACAGGAATAAACGCAGCTTATCAATCTAATTCTATATCTTATCCTTTTACCTTTAAGGTGTTGCTTACTTCCCCTTCAGGAAAGCACTATACCCCTACTTATACTATTACTAATAAACAAGACTTTGATACTTATCTATCACTGCTACCAGGTTGGGGAGGCGATGGTTTTACCATAGCTAACAGCCTTAAAGAACAGCGTATTGGAAAAGAATATGGTACTTGGCAAATAGGGGCAGAGTTGGATATGTGTGGAGTAGTAACAACTCTTCCCGCTGTGAGCACTACACTTTACAACCCTATAGAGAATGTACAAACAGAGGAAGATACAGGAGGAGGAGATGCAGCTTCTTGTCATACTTCTCAGCTTAGGATAAGACATAGAAATGGTTATGAGAGAGAAGATGATCCAGTACTCGATACCTATTTGGTAGTAGAACAAGCACCACCTACATTTGATTATGCAGGAGCAGGCTTTTACCAATTGGGTACTACTACCAATACTTTGCTGCAAGGCAAATACTTAAAAGCCATACGTTATAACTCCAATTCGTTTATAACGGTAGTAGAATCGCGATTTTTGCACAATGGCGATACCTTCCGTTTTCGCTTGGTAGATGCTACTTGTAGCAGTACTCGTAGCTACCTGATGCCAGCTATTACGCTTACTAGTGCTAACCCACAAGCTACTAATTTAGGTGTTTATGAATCAGGTAGTTGTGATGGTTTTACGCTTACAGGTACTACTAAGGGATCGATACACATAATAAGAAACTACGGAAGCCCGATAGAAAAAATAAGCATAGTGCGTTATAACGGTAGTGATACAGGTAATATAGGAAGTACTTCATTTACGCTACCTTATGAGTTTAAAGCAAGCCATCGTGTGGATGAAAACAATTGGTATGTACGTGATTTACCTTTGGGTACCTATTCGATTACCATTACCAATACGTGTGGGGTAGCAGTTACTAGAGATTTAACAATAAAAGGACAAACTTATTCGGTTACGTTCTTACCAGGTTGTGAACCTACTGTATCAGCAACTATTGTTGATTATAGAGCGTATAATACAGATGGACAAGATACTTCCTTTGTAATACAACGTTATGACGAATCAAGACAGGAGTGGATTGAGTTCGCTCGTCCTCGAATGGACTTTGGTTCCTATACTACAAAAACATCAGATTGGGGCTTAGGTAAAAAAGGGAAATTCCGTGTGATACGCCGTGTGGCAGATGACTTTGCAGGAAATAATATATGTGTGCAAGTGCTTGCCGAAAAAGAATTTAAAGGTGATCTGGAAGAACCTAAGATTGTAGGTTTTGGCTGTGTGGGTGGTAAATACCACTTAGTAGTAATACCTCAGGGTGGTACAGGTCCTTATAAATACGACCTTGTACATCGTCTGCCTGCAGGTTCTACTACCCCCGATACTTCGGTAGCTATCACACAAAACAATGATAACTTTTTCTTAAATTTAAATGTAAGCAATCTTAATGATGCTTATAAATTTAAGGTAACTGATAGCTGTCCGGCAGCTAAAGAGAGCCAGATAACTATTGCCAGTGTGCAAACTCCTACAATAGAGGCTGCCAAAAGGTTCTATTGTGTGGGGCAATCGGCACAACTTACAGTTCCCGATTTGGGTCCTAATGTAACTATAGAATGGTATCGCTCTGATGATGCACCTAATACGTTTAGAGCAACAGGTACTACCTATACTATTAATGCACTTACCAATGACGACTTTATCCATAGCTATAAAGTACGCCTTAAGATTCCGTCACAAACAGTAGTACAAGGCTGTATTTCTGATGCGATTCAGCCTTATCAGTTCCAGCGTTCTAATCCTTCTATACCATCACTTGTACCGTCGGCTTCTGAAACAATAAGGTGTGTGGAAGCAAGTGAAGATTTTGATATAATGAGTATCTTCAATATTCCATCGATGACCTTGCCCGCAGGGGTAACCACTCGTGTGGTAGAAACTACTGGTGAGATACCTGTGATGAGTAATGATAAAATTAAAATACGTTATCAAGCTCCTTATCAACAACCTGTAGGTTGGGGTACCCATACTTTCCGCTATGAGATACTTTCGCCTTGTGGCATAGTAACTACTTATCAGGAAGCTAAACTAACGGTAAAACCTTATGTAAATTACAAACCTAAAGATGTTGTAAAGATATGTAATCCTAATGTAACTTTAAATGAGGTAAAAACTCTTATTACTGAGGGTACTCCTACTATTACGACTATACAGCCAGAGTTTCATTGGTATAATTCGTATGCAAATGCTGTAGCTGAAATCTCAGAACTACCGGGTAGTACCTCGCTTGATACTTCAAATGGAAAAACTGAAGTGCGCTATTTGCGCTTTAGCAAAGCAGCGTATTGTTCTACGAATGTTTATACCATTACTATACAAGGACAACAAAGTGTAACTGCTGTAACGCTTACCAATACAGGTTGTGATGTTACTACCGTAGCTGAGCTAAAAAAACTAATAGACCAAGAGGATACTGCCAATGTAATTGTTTATAAAGATGGTATTGCCCAAGCCAATGACGCCTTGGTGCAAACCAATACAGGCTATACCTATGCTAAAAACGTATATGATTGCGTGACCAATCAGGCTACGGTCACCTTTAACCTTAACAAACGTTTAGAGGCAGAGAACCAAGTAGTAAAAGTATGTACTATCTTAAACTATCAAAACTCTTTGGCAGCTACTGCAGGAGCTATAATGGATGCTATAGGTGAGGTATATACGGGTACCCAATCGCTTACTGTAAGGCTTTACTACCAAAGAAGAGCTACGCCTGCTGATGAGTATACCGATAGGCTTAGTGAGATAAACACAAATACAGATTTATACTTTAAATTGCAAAAACCAGGTTGGTGCGACTCTATGGTATATTCGGTAAGGTGGGCACAGAATACAATGACCCTTGCCGATGTGCGTACAGTTACTATATGTGAAGAGATAACTGTAGGCGAGCTGGCAAACCAATTGCAAACAACCTATAATTATAAAGATGTATACATTTACCAAGGCGGAAGTAATGCCTCACTCACAACAGTTACTTTTGTAGATTGGAATTCGGCACTTTACTTTAGTGCCCAAGATACAGGTAAATGTCGTAGTATCAAAGCACCTTTGGTGCTTATCAAAAACACTAATGTTACTACCGCTACTGCCAAGGCTTTTGTGGTGTGCAGAATGCCAAGCGAAACGCCTAAAGTATCGGATCTTAAGAACGTAATAACAGGTGGTGATGTAAGAATATTTATACGTGTTGGTACTCAATGGTACTTGCAAGCAGATGATGCATATGTAAATACAGGTTACTCGTATTTCTATACGTTGCAGGCTGCAGGTAAGTGCCCGAGTGAGAAAACACCACTCATTGTAAACTTGCTCGATAGACCTACCACGACCCCTACGGTAAGTGCTACGGTTACCCTTTGCCCTACCGCTACCAGCACGGTGGTATCGCTTACTACTTATGTAGCGCCATTGGCAGGGCACACCTTGCAGTGGTACGATACCGCTACGGCTACTACTACCCGCACGGTACCTACTATCAATACACACGTAACTACCAAAACAACGGTATCGGGTTATGTGGTATATGTAAATAGCAACGGCTGCGAAAGTCCGCGTGCAGTAGTAACCGTAACGGTAGATGATACAGCAACTCCTACGATTACTGCTCCAGCTCCTTTAGTTGTAGATTGCAGAAACGCAGCTGCTAATATCACTACGTGGCTTAATAGTGCTACAGCTACTGATAGCTGTGGTACGGTGAGCATCACCAATAATTACAACGCAGTAAAACCTGCCAACTTGTGCAACCACAGCGGGGTAGTAACCGTTACCTTTACCGCTACCGACCTCTTTGGCAATGCGGTAAGTGAAACCCGCACTATTACTTTGGTACATATAAAAGCTAATACTGATAGTGTGACCATCGCTAATGGGGCTAATGGAGGCAGTACTACTATAACTGTATTTGACAATGATAAGATAGGTACGCAAACGGCTACGGCTTCTACCGTAAGTATGACGGTAACCACTCCAGCAACAGGAGCAGCGGGCAGCGCAACCCCTACCCTCAACGCCGATGGTACCGTAACCGTACCAGCAGGTACAAAATCGGGTACGTATACTATAGGGTATAAAATATGTGCCGATGTAGTATCAATCACTGTTTGCGACAATGCTACTATCACCATAGTAGTGGGACAAGCAAGTCTTTCGGTGGTATCGGAAACCTTTACCATAAGCAATGGAGCTAATGGAGGTACTACCAGCAGCGTACTTGAAAACGACAGCTACAACGGCACTACAGGTTTAGCGGGCAATGCTTCGGTAACGCTTACTTGGACAAACGTACCAACGGGTATACAAACCCATACTGACGGTACTATCACCATACCCGCAGGAACACGTTCGGGTACTTACGAAGTAGGTTATAAGCTTTGCGAAAACCTAAACAACAACCATTGTGCTGTAGCAACTGCTACTATAGTAGTAGGGCAAGCAAGTCTTTCGGTGGTATCGGAAACTTTTACCATAAGCAATGGAGCTAACGGCGGTACTACCAGCAGCGTACTTGAAAACGACAGCTACAACGGCACTACAGGTTTAGCGGGCAATGCTTCGGTAACGCTTACTTGGACAAACGTACCAACGGGTATACAAACTAATACAGATGGTACTATCACCATACCCGCAGGAACACGTTCGGGTACTTACGAAGTAGGTTATAAGCTTTGCGAAAACCTAAACAACAACCATTGTGCTGTAGCAACTGCTACCATAGTAGTAGGACAAGCAAGTCTTTCAGTGGTATCGGAAACCTTTACCATAAGTAATGGAGCTAATGGAGGTACTACCAGCAGCGTACTTGAAAACGACAGCTACAACGGCACTACAGGTTTAGCGGGCAATGCTTCGGTAACGCTTACTTGGACAAACGTACCAACGGGTATACAAACCCATACAGACGGTACGATTACTGTACCCGCAGGAACACGTTCGGGTACTTACGAAGTAGGTTATAAGCTTTGCGAAAACCTAAACAACAACCATTGTGCTGTAGCAACTGCTACTATAGTAGTAGGACAAGCACCGCTACAAGCTACAGATAATGACTATGTAATAAGCAATGGAGCCAATGGAGGTACTACCAGCAGCGTACTTGAAGACGACAGCTACAACGGCACGACAGGTTTGGTAGGCAATGCTTCGGTAACGCTTACGTGGGATAGTGTACCTACAGGTATACAAACTCATACCAATGGTACGATTACCGTACCAGCAGGAACGCCATCGGGTATTTATACGCTTACATACCATATTTGCGAAAACTTAAATAGCAGCAACTGTTCGGCAGCAACTGTAACCATAGCTGTAGGAGTTTCGCTTATCGTAGCGCATAAAGATGAAGGTGCTTCCTTCAGCATACCTAATGGAGCTAATGGAGGAACAACAAGTAGTGTATTGGCAAACGATACCCTCAACGGAAATGCGAACCCAAGCACCAGCTCGGTAACGCTTACGTGGACGAATGTACCAACGAGTATACAAACTAATACAGACGGTACGATTACCGCACCTGCAGGCACACCCGCAGGCACTTATACCCTTACTTACCGCATTTGCGAACAGTTGAATGGTACTAACTGCTCGGCAGCTACAGTTACCCTTGTAGTGGGACAAGCAAGTTTGACAGCCGCAGCAGATACCTTTACAGTAACCAACGGAGCTAATGGAGGTACTACCAGCAGCGTACTTGAAAACGACAGCTACAACGGCACTACAGGTTTAGCGGGCAATGCTTCGGTAACGCTTACTTGGACAAACGTACCAGCAGGGGTACAAACCCATACAGACGGTACGATTACTATACCAGCAGGAACACCTTCGGGTACTTATGAAGTAGGTTATCAACTTTGTGAAAACTTGAATGGCAGCAACTGCTCGGTAGCGACAGCTACGATAGTAGTGGGACAAGCAAGTTTGACAGCCGCAGCAGATACCTTTACAGTAACCAACGGAGCTAATGGAGGTACTACCAGCAGCGTACTTGAAAACGACAGGTACAACGGCACTATCAATTTGGTAGGCAATGCTTCGGTAACGCTTACTTGGACAAACGTACCAACGGGTATACAAACTAATACAGATGGTACTATCACCATACCCGCAGGAACACGTTCGGGTACTTATGAAGTAGGTTATAAACTTTGTGAAAACATAGTAGGTAATAACAACTGCTCTGTAGCAACAGCTACTATAGTAGTGGGACAAGCAACTCTGACAGCCGCAGCAGATACCTTTACAGTAACCAACGGAGCTAATGGAGGTACTACCAGCAGCGTACTTGAAAACGACAGCTACAACGGCACTACAGGTTTAGCGGGCAATGCTTCGGTAACGCTTACTTGGACAAACGTACCAGCAGGGGTACAAACCCATACAGACGGTACGATTACTATACCTGCAGGAACACGTTCGGGTACTTATGAAGTAGCTTATCAACTTTGCGAAAACTTGAATGGCAGCAACTGCTCGGTAGCAACGGCTACTATAGTAGTGGGACAAGCACTTATCGAAGCCGTAGATAACGACTTTGCAGTTGCTAATGGTTCTGTAGCAACTACTACAGGTAGTGTACTTGACAACGATAAATACAACGGCACCACAGGTTTAGTGGGTAATACATCCATAACTTTTGCTTGGGATACTGTACCTACAGGTATACAAACTCATACCAATGGTACGATTACCGTACCAGCAGGAACGCCATCGGGTATTTATACGCTTACATACCATATTTGCGAAGTCTTGAATAATCATAATTGTTCAACGGCAACGGTAACGGTAGCTGTAGGAGTTTCGCTAATAATAGCACGTGGCGATAATAATGATAATTTCCGTATTGCTAATGGTGCTAATGGAGGAACAACAAGTAGTGTATTGGCAAACGATACACTCAATGGGGTTACCCCTCCTAATACAGCCTCTATAACGCTTCATTGGCATAATGTTCCTACGGGTATCCGCACCAATACTGATGGTACTATTACCGTACCAGCAGGCACCGCTTCGGGTACTTATATAGTAACTTATAGCATTTGCGAGGCACTAAACCCAACTAACTGTTCGGGTATAGCCACTGCCACTGTAGTAGTGGGACAAGCAAGTCTGACAGCCGCAGCTGATACCTTTACAGTAACGAATGTTGCAGGGGGTACTACCAGCAGCGTACTTGCTAACGATAGCTATAATGGAGTAACACCTCCTAATACGGCTTCGGTAACGCTTACTTGGCTTACTGTGCCAGCAGGGGTACAAACTCATACCGATGGTACTATTACCATACCTGCAGGAACACCTTCGGGTACTTATGAAGTAAGTTATCAGCTTTGCGAAAACTTGAATGGCAGCAACTGCTCGG
>NZ_KB291268.1:304-22479 GCF_000318275.2 Capnocytophaga sp. oral taxon 332 str. F0381 | reverse complement strand
AAAACTTGAATGGCAGCAACTGCTCGGTAGCAACAGCTACCATAGTGGTAACCAGCGTAAGTTCGCCAACGGTAACTCCAACAATTACCGCTAATGCTGATACCTTTACCCTTACGGTAAGTAGTACTACTTATACTACCACAAACAATGTATTGACCAATGACCGCATTGGTACCGCTACGGCTACTGTAGGAAGTGTAACCATACAAACTACGCCTCCTGCTACCGATAAGCCTTATATAGATACTAATACAGGATTTGTAGTAATACCAAGTGGTGTGGCTACGGGTACGTATACTATCAACTATAGCTTGTGTGGTATTGCTCCGCTTACAGGTTGCAGCAGCGTAACCACCGTAACGGTGAATGTAACAAGTGTTACGGCTACGCCTACAACGCCTATCAACATAATAGCCGTGCCTGATGGTACTGTTAATATCAATGCTGAAACAGGCGGACATATAGCAAGTGTATTGGCAAACGATACATTGGAAGGTCAGCCAGTAACCACAGGAACTGTGTCGTTTACTTGGACGACAGCTACCCCTACAGGCTTTACACTCAATAGTGATGGTACGATAGATGTGGCTTCAAATACTACCGTAGGCTTCTATACGATATCTTACACTATCTGTGCTACCCGTGGTAGCGACCGCGCTTGTGCTACTTCACTTATAAACGTGAACGTGGTAACGCCTACCGCTACTCCTACTATAGAAGTGAACGGCGAAACCTTTACTTATACCGGTAATATGGTAGTGGGCAACGTGCTTACTAATGACAAGCTGAACAACATCAGCAACCCATTGATAACCAGCGTAACGCTTACAGCACCGGTGCCAGAAACAGGCAAGCCTTATATAAAACTCACTTCGGGCGAGGTGATGGTATTGCCTGGTACGCCAGCAGGTAGCTACGAAATACCTTATAATGTGTGTGTGCCAGCAACTACTATATGTGGTACCGCTACTGTAGTGGTAATAGTACCTGCGGCTACGCCTACACCTACTCCTGTGCCTGTAGCTGCTGATGATGAGGCTACTACCGTACGCAATACGCCTGTAACTATAGCTGTATTGGCTAACGATACACCTCACGGCGCAATGCCTAACGTGGTAACAGTGCCGCTAAATGGTACCACTACCGTGAAACCAGACGGCACAATAGAATACACACCTAATAGCAGCTTTATAGGCAACGATGCTTTTGTATATGAGCTTTGCAATAATAACGGAGCGTGTGTAACGGCTACTGTAAGAATAAAGGTAGAAAACAACTTGATTGTTTACAACGGGGTATCGATAGACGGTAATGATAGGAATAGACACTTCCATATAGCAGGTATAGAGAACTATCCTAAGAATGTGGTGCGTATATTCAACCGTTGGGGCGTACAGGTGTTTGAAGTGGAAGGCTACGACAACGTACGCAACGTATTTACAGGTCGTTCTGACGGACGTGTAACTATAGAAGCTGGTGATAAACTGCCACAAGGTACTTATTACTATACTATAGAATACGTAGATGAGAACAACCAAAAACAAAAACAAGCAGGCTGGTTATACTTGAAGAGAAATTAGTGCAATCGGCATAAACAATAAAAAAGTGCTCAAGGGACGATCTCTTGGGCACTTTTTGTAATTATGAATTTTGAATTATGAATTTTGAATTGGGCACAAGCTGCAAGCTTGCGCCAGCGGGGCAGTAAAGAATTTTGAATTTTGAATTTTGAGTTTTGAATTTTGAGTTTTGAATTTTGAATTGGGGAACGCCAATGTGTAATTGTATTATTAAGTATTAAGCATTAATCATAATTATTTTGTATCTTTGCCAAAAAATAGAGCGTATGAACACTATAGTATTAAAACAGAATTTAGATTTTCAGCATTATCAATTGGCAGTTAAAGCCTTAGCTAGTGTAGGAGTAGAAGTGGCTGAACCTCATAATCCTTATGAGATAACAGAAGAGGATATACGTGCTATTGCCTTAGCACGCGAAGATGTAAAGCAAGGAAGAGTTAAAAGTAGTGAACAAGTATTTGAAGAAGCAAAAGCCTACTATGAAAGTTTTTTGGACAGATAGAGCTGATTATGCAGTGCAGGTTTGTTGTTGGGCAATCAGCTCGATTACACCGATTACTTCATCGGCAGGGATGGGGTTGGGAGCTTGCTGGGTGAGTGCTAAATAAATAGCCTCGTATAGCTGCATATAATTGCCGTGTTGGGCAGTGGTGAGTAGGCGTCCGCCCTCGAGAGTGTGAAGAATGCCATTAGGCTGGGTGACAGTTTCCATCCAAGCTGTGGTAGCAGGGATAGCTCCGGCAACAAGTGCTGCTTCTTGAGCATCAAAACGCTGTTGTAAGAATGAGCCGTGTGTGCCATGCAGTACGTATTCCCATTGGCGCTCTAAGGCATAAGTAGATGATTTAAGGCGTACGCGCAGCTGTTGGTCGTAGTGTAGCAGGAGTTCAAAGTAATCATCAGTTTGCGTATTGGGGCGCAAATACCCCAAATCGGCATATACTTTATTGGGTTTGCCAAATAGCTGCAAGGCTTGGTCGATGAGGTGAGCGCCTAAATCATAGAGAGCTCCACCGCCAGCTTCGGCAGTTTCTTTGTGCTTTTTGCCGCTGATTTGGCTGCGAAAGCGGTCGAAACGTATTTCTACCTCTTTGAGTTCCCCAAGTACGCCACTTTGCACTATTTCTTTTACTTTTAGGTAATCGCCATCATAACGTCTGTTTTGGAATACTATGAGTAGTTTTCCTTGCTCTTTCGCTAAGCGGGTGAGCTGTTCGGCTTCTGAAACGCTAATCGTAAAAGGTTTTTCTACCAATACATTTTTGCCTGCCAACAGTGCCTTGTAAGCATATTCGTAGTGTGTTTGTACAGGGGTATTTACCACTACCAAATCAATAATAGGGTCTTGTAGCATTTCTTCTACGCTACGATAAAGCCTACTTTGTGGGTATAGCTCTTTAGACTCATTGTTATGACGCTCTACTACAGCTGAAAGCTGAAAATGAGGATGATGGGTAATAAAAGGAGCGTGGAATACCTTCCCGCTCATACCAAAACTTGCTAATGCTACGTGTATCATAGTTATATAAATGCTAATCAGCTACTTTTACCCCATATATATTTTGGAAGATTTCTTTTACTCTGGGATAGTCGGTAGTGCGTATTGCCAAGTGCAGCTCACATTGCTCGGTGAGGTGTTGTGTTGTGATAGTAAGGTTTTGTTCTTTTACTACTCGCATTACCTTGTTCATCAGCGGATAGTCAAAAGTTAGGATTAAAGTTTCGGTAATGAGGCGTTCTTCAATTTCAGCCTCTTGCAGAGTGAGTTGGGCTGTAGTTTTGTAAGCCTGTACCAGTCCGCCAACACCTAATTTGATACCTCCAAAATAGCGCACCACAATCACCAATACATTGGTAAGCCCAAATGATAGTATTTGTCCGTGAATAGGGATACCAGCCGTGTTATTGGGCTCGCCATCGTCATTAGCGCGATAGCGTTCATTTCTGCCATAGCCTAATTGCCACGCATAGCACCAGTGTCGTGCTGAGAAATGTTTCTTTTTAACAGCCTCCAGATGTATTTTTACCTCGTCTTCGGTAGTAATAGGAAAAGCGTAGCCTAAAAACTTGCTACTCTTTTCCTTAAAAATTACTTCTTCTATGGCTGTTGTTATTGTTTTGTAGGTATCCAAGGTGTTAGTGTTTATTAACATCCCCCCTTAACACATACTCCGCTGCGCCAGCCTCGCGGACTTCCTTCAAAAGGGGGGAGATGCCGAAGTAGAGCTCGCGGACTTCCTTCAAAAGGGGGGGAGATGTGTTAGAGCAACTACTAATTAAACGTATATTTTACGGATATTCCCGATCTGAGGGTGGTCATTGGGAAGGCTGTAGATATAGCCGACTTTGAGAAATTGTACTGCAAATAATACGATGCTAACAGATTTTTGCTCAGTGCGTATTCTGCAGTGAAATTACCCAACCACGAGCTTTGTCCTGCCGTTACTTGGTTGTTGAAAGTCTCCATATTGCGTATTACTGTAAATTCTTTGAGGTATGACAATGAGGCTTTCATTACCAAATCGCTTTTTATTACAGTAGATTCTCCTGTGATGCGAGTGGCAAAACTCAAATCTTTCAAGCGGTAACCCAAACCGAATTTGTATTCTTTTTTGAGTATTTCGGTAAGGTAGTCGTTGTCTAAACTAATAGAAATAGTGCGGTCGCGATTGAACTCAGCTAGCAAGCTCATTGAGTTTTTGAGTTCCATATCGGCGCGCAATAGTGGGTTGAATTGTTCAGCCAATGTAACCGTAGCATAGAGCTTATCATTTAGGAAGTCGCCTGCGGTATTAGTTTTATTAGGGTTGGCAGGGTCGTATTCCAAATTAGTACGGAATTCGCTAAGCGAATAGCTTGCGCGGTATCCGTGTGCTAACGAAAAGCGTTTGAAGTGATTTTTGATAGCCTCTATACGCATCAAGCCTGTGTAGCGGATATTCCATTCGGGTATAGGGATACTTCTAAAAGCACCCAGCGATACGCTATTGGCATTACTGCCCGAATAAGCAGCAAAAAAGGCAGGAATCATTACCGCTTGGCTCTTTTTGCTATAACCTATAGGGTAGCCATCATTATCTACACGAGCAGGATTTAGTCCGCGCTCTTCAGCCAAACGGCGTGCTATGGTTAGTCTATTTTCTTTGAAACGCTCAAAAGCTGCCGAACTGTACTCGTCAATACTATTGAAGGTTGTAGCCAATAGGTTTGTTGAAATATTAAACCTACCTATTTCATTACCTACCAATTTGTTATATACAAAATTGCGCACCTCGAAGGTTTCGGTATAGTTTTCACTATATTGCTTATTGCCTTTCAAGTTGATTTGCAAATCGGTAATAGGCTGCAAGTTGGCAGTGATGAGCAATTGCTCTTCTTTTGAACTGATGTATTGGTCGTTGAAATCGACAAAGTCAGTAAGATAGCCGTTTTTAGCCATTTCGTATCGCAAATCGGTTTGGTCGCCTAGCATAAAGTTCCACGAAGGTTTTAACGTACCTAAGAAGCCCACTTGCTGAGTATACCCAGGTAGTGTACGCGCTTTAGTAACCGAATAGTTTACCCCTCCGGTTTTCACCATTGTCAGCAAGCTCTTGCCTAATGACGTTTTTTCGCCACGTGGTGTAGGCTTCACCCCGAGATAGCGGTATAATTGGTCGAAAGTGAGGTTGGCTGTCAGGTTGTGCGTATTGCCATTTTGCAGTGTATTGATATCGTGATGTGCCAATTGCAACAGCGTTTGAGAACCTCGTTGGTAATCGAAATCGCCTGAGTAGGTGTAATTAGCTCGCACAAACTGCAAGAATGGGAATTTATTCATTGGCAAATCGTAATTTAGCTGAAATTTGGAGAAGAAGTGGTCTGGCGTACCCAAATCCCAGAAATCACTCCATATATTTTTGGTTTTGTCTACTCCCGAAATATCGCCATTGTTGTCGTATAAGTAATAATTGCGAATTACACTATTGTTTGTAGCGTTGAAATTTAGTCGCAACGATTTTGTAAGATTGTAATTGATAGCGTATTGATGATTCATTACAAAATTGCGTTGTTGCAGCTCTGGCAAAGCCTTCTGTAGGCTTGAATTTACGCCTTCAAATTGCACATCGCGGAATAGCTGTTTGGTGAATGAACGATTCAAATCGCTGGTAAACATTACACTTGTAGGCAAAATATTCAGGTTGGTATCTGCCAGCCATTGCCAATAGCGTTTGCCTGCAAAGTATTTCACTTTTTTCAGCGGTTCTACACTTGTAGGTTTAAAAGTATAGTTATACATAAAGCCAGCGCGTACCTGCTGCTCATCTTCGTAACGCAGTTCGTAGTCGTGGTGATTTTTCTCGTTATAAGCGTAGTTGAAAGTGAAGTTTTCGATGTTATAAATACGATTTTTCTGTCCTTCAGCAAGGTTTTTCTTTACGCCTATAAGGTTGATACTTCTTCGGGAAGTAAAGTCCTCAGCTTGTTCTTTGATAATTTCACGCTCACGAGCCGACTGTGCCACGCTTAGGCGGTCTTCAAGTTTGATGTCCTGATATACAGGGTCGTACTCGGGGGTGCTTCGTTTTTGCGACTGACTTAAGCCCAATGGTATCTGTACATTCCATTTTTTAGGTAAAAGTTTTCCAGCGTTGATATTCATCATCACATCGTATTCTTGCGTGCCTTCCAAAGCGCGTTGGTTAGGAGCTTGATCTACAGCGCCAAAGCCTACGGTGTGCATACGCCCTGTAGCCGAAAGGTTTATGAGTTCGGAAGCATTGGCATCCAACGAACCTACAGCCGCCCAGCCGCCTTTGTTGTTTAATTCAGCTACTCGCAACTCGTTGAACCAGTATTCGCCACTCAAACCATTATTTCCCGATACGTTCTTAATTCCCAACATCACAGAGCGCACACTCCCCAATGAAGGGTTACCCTTCACCACATAGCGGTTTTCGCCCATTTGGTGAGGTGTGTTTTCGCTTACCACATTGAAGTTGGCATCGTAATAGGTAACACGATCTAACGACTGATTGCGAATGCTTATAGCTTTCAGTTTGGTAAGTACCTCCATAGGTATAGTCAGCTGGTTGAAATCAGGCCAAATAGCGTGCTCGGAAGTGCTACCAGCAGGGGTTACCTTCAGCGGTATTTCTACTTGGTAATAGTTGTCTTTAAAGTCTGTACCTATGCGCAAAAAAGCTACCGCATCTCTATCGTTTAGTGGGCGGTTTTTATAAGCCTCAGCGTGTACAAATAGCTTGATGTATTTATATTGGCGGAGGTCAAAACGCAAAGCTTTATATACAGCGCGGCTATCGTTGTTTTCTAAGTTATCCACTATATACGAAAGTGCCTGTTCGTTTTGCTCTACCAGCGTATTATTAGTGTTGATACGCTCGCGTTTTACCCCTGGTGGCATACGGTAAGGAATAGGATGGCGTGTTTCGTTTTCTATCAAGTTTACCGAGTTGATTTCTACCCTTGTGCCGTCATCAGAAGGGTCGTCGTTATCACTGCTAAGCGTATAGTTGTAGTAACGCCAGTCGCCACGCACCAAGTCGAGCGTTCCGAAACGCAATAGCATTTCTTGAGGGAAGCCCGTAAGGTACATACGCATATGCGTCATAGAGTTGATAATATCCAGCTTATCGTTGTTGGGCACAGGGAAAGTAAAGCCCTCGCGCCACATAGCACCACTTTCAATCGGTATTTTGAACTGTATCCAGCGCGTAGATACTCGTCTTCCGTTAGGAGCTTCTACCGATACGGTACGTATGTCGTTTACATAAGGGTCGCTGGTAGTTATATTAGGTTTGATACGCACACGATACTCCAAGTAATTGTTGGTAGTGTTCATCGTGTAGTCTCCGTTGATATCTTCAGTGTCGGGTAGGGTAGTAGAGCCCCTGTTGGTATCACTGATATTTACAGGCGAGTTACCTTGCGTTCCGTTGTAATTGTAATAGCGGTTCATAATATTACCGCTGCGCGCCAAGAAGTATTGGTAATTATCTAATGCAGGGTCGTTGGGCGAAGTAGCAACGTTGTTGTTGTAAATACGCGCCTCTTCAGCATCGGTAAGCCCGTCCAGACCAATGTCTTGCAGCCCGCGATTGGTAGCACTATCGTCAAAAGCATATACAAGTGATTGTGCGGCAGGCACTTTACCCCAAGACGAAGTATTGATGCTGGACGATGAAGAGAGCCCAGGTAATCCATTTTCGTATTGTTTTCTACCATCGCGTAGCATGTCTTCGGAGATGTTTCCTAAGTTGAAGACCAAGTCGCCTGAACCGCTGTATTCTCCTGAATAGTAAGGATCCATTATCCAAAACTGCAAAAACTCTATATTGCTTTCCTGAAAGTCGGAATAGCTCATACTACGCATTATGCCTCCCCACTTTTCGTCTTTGGTTTTAGTACCAAAATTGGGGTCGTTGTTGTAAGTACCCTTAGCGTTAGGATAATACGCCAAGTCTAAGGTACTTTGCACCAGTGATTGCCCTTGAGCTACCTGCTGTTGTGGGAATATTTCTTCAATAAAGATACGTCTGGTACTATTTTTTGATATTTCATCACTGCTGATGTCGGAAGGTTTTTCGCCTGAATAGAAGATAGGGTCTATCGTATACCACGATAGTTTAGCACGCCCGTAGCCATTTTTGAGGTTGTCGGCATCGTCAGGAGCGTTTCCAAAGAGTGTTTGAGGCGCACTGCTATTTCTGCTGCCAGCTGCGCCAAATTCTAAAGGAGTACTTGCTAATTTCCACGCCAAAGGCGAGCGCATATCAATAGTGCTTTGCGCAGCCTCAAAGTCGTCTAAATACACTGTAGTTTCACCGTCAAAATCATCAGCCTTAGGAGTCCCTGCCTTTAGGTAAGCAAATTCTCCTCGCACCGATAGATTGGAAGGGGCATCGCTTTTTATTGTAGGCAAGCGGTTTACCCAACGCGTAAGGAAAGGCAATTCGGTAGAATAACTACCGCCAATGCCGAAAATGGTGTTATTTACCGATTCTTGTCCGTAGCTCGTTTTTTGCGTAAAAGGTCGCTCACGCAAGTTTACAATAGCTCCGTTCATCACAAATTTATCGCTAAATTTATGCTCTACATTCACTCCCATAAAGCGAGTGGTTTGTCCCCCGAAAATCAAGTTGTTTTCTAAAGATACTTGTATGGGCAGGTTACTTGCTTGTATGCTAGGGTTTGTGATTTCCACCGTTCCCGATTGGTAATCTACAAGGTAGTCTAATCCTTCCACCAGCACACGCCCTCCGGCAATTACGGTTACCGAACCTCGTGGCACGTTGAAAGCCCCCAGCGAAATCCCCCTGCGCGAAGAAGCCTTATAGCGCCCCTTCATCACAAATTTGTTCTTTTCGCCGTCCATTTGAGCTTGGGTTTTGGTGTTCTTGTACAGAGCGGTATACACGTATTTCTGCTGATTGGCATTATAGCTTGCCGTTTGCCCGTACTGCGTTCCACCGCCCAATGTGTTATACAAAAACTCACCAAAAGGCTCTACTTTGGTAAAAAATATCTTACCAAATTGCTCATCTACGGTAATCCCAGGTAGGAAGTCGAAGAAACCATCACCCCCAGGTTGTGGGTCGTTGTATTTATTTAAACGGTCGAAATTGAAAAGATTTAACAAGATGCGATCTTCCAAGCCCGTAGGCCAGCCCGTATTGTTCACTTTCTCGATGTAATTGATAGGCGAAGGATTGGAGTAATAAATATTCATCCTAAAATCTTCTGCTGAAAGCTGTGCCGAACCTACCGAATAAACGTTTTTCATCATCAAGTCCCAAATAGGGTCTTTTACGTTTAGGCGGTTGCTTTTTAGCATTTTTAGCACCAAAAGGTTGTTGGTAATAGCATTGTTACCCAAAAGGGAGTTGTAGGAAGTAGCCGAAATACCGTCATTGGCAAATTCGCCCACCTGATACACTTGGCTTCCGTAGGTATATTGGTAAGCCACTGCCAATACCTCATCGGCACTAAGTGCAGTACTTAGCGAGATGTACCCTAATTTTTTATCTACTTTGTAATCAACGCCTTCTTCTAATTTGCGGGCGTTTTCTATCACTGCGTAATCATACCCCTGACTCACGTAGGTGCTGTTGGTACCAAAACCTTGTTGCACAGTTGCCACATCGCGTATTGCCTGAGTAAGTACCGACTGGGCTGTACCTATTTTTGTAGGGTCGTATTTGTTGGCACTATTGGCAGGCATATTATTCACTGTAGTATTGAAGAAGCCAGTTCCTGCCTTATCTTTTAGGCGGCTGCGCACCAAGCGAGGTTCTCCTAAATCTTGCAAAGCCAATATGTTGCGTATATTGCCCATACGGCTATTGCGGTTGGTTACCCACACCTCCAGACGCGTAATCTGCACTTTGCTATTGATAAACGGATAGTTTTCTAAAGCACGATCGTAGTTGTCACGGAAGAAATGTGCTAAAAAGAAGTTTCGGTTTTCATCGTAGTCTAAAGCAGAAAATTCAAATTCGGTAATAGTACCGCCACCTTGTGCGCTCACGGTTTTGCGTTCCGATTTTTGTTCTGAGAAAACACTGGTGATAGTGGTACGACCAAATTTCAGCTCTGTTTTTACCCCGAAGAGACTTTGCGAACCTGTAATCAGTGAGTTGGCTATAGGCATAGAAATGTTACCTAACTCTATTTTCTGAAGTATATCGTCTTCGTCAGGTTCGTAATTTAGTTTGAAGATATTCTGAAAGTTGAATGAAGCCTGAGTATCGTATTGAGCGTTAAGGTCTAAGCGCGTACCTATTTTACCTGTAAGCCCCAAGCTAATACGCTGCTCAAAATCTAAACCAAACGAACTGCGATAACGCGGACTAATGGCTGGGTTATCGTTGCGGGTATAGCGTACGCCAAAATCTAAGCCCACGCTACCGGTAGGTGTAAATTCTATGTTTTTGCCTCCGAAGATAGTTTCAAAGAAATCAGAATTGACGTATAGCTCGGGCAGCAAGTCGCGGCGAGCTTTCTTTTGGGCATTAGTTTCGGACTGGGTATTAGCTAGTGCTGTTAGTTTATCGGCGTAGTAATTGTGCATACGCTCGCGCATCACGAGTTTTTCATATTCTTCTACAGTCAGAAAAGCAGGCATACGAAGGTCGTATTTGCCTAATTTTTCGGTATATACATAGCGGTTGATTGTAGGATTGTAAGTGTATTTCTGAACGATAGAAGCAGGTTGTTGCAGCCCAATAGTAGGAATACCATTTTTTACAACTGTTGCTGTTTGAGTGCCGCCTTGTGATGTAGTATTGCTTTGTGTAGTAACCTGTTGTGCTTGTATGCCGATACAAGCACAAAAAGCTACTAATATTAATAATACGTAGTGCTTCATATATAACGCCTATAGTTTTACAAAATGCAAAAATACAAAATAATTTTGAATTATGGACTCTGAATTGTGAATTTCACCAATTTGCCAATTCCTCTCACAAGCTAATGATTCATCATTTGCTATGTGAGCTGATTGAGTCCTTCTTTGATGAGTTCTTCTACTGATAGTTCTTGGGTAGCGGTACGCAGTACTTTATCTAATACTTTTTCGGCTTGTTTTCGTATAAATCCTAATACCTCGAGTGCTGCAAGTGCTTCTTCTTTATTGCTGTGAATTGTGGTGGTAGGTTCATCGGCGAGGTCTTGTAGTTTTAGCATTTTGTCTTTCAGGTCGAGGACTACGCGTTGGGCTGTTTTAGCTCCTATACCTTTCACTGATTGTATGGTAGCTACATCGCCATTGATAATAGCACTTCGCACTTGTGCTGCCGTTAGTGCCGATAGCATTGTGCGTGCCGTGCCTGCACCTACCCCCGATACCGAAATCAGCAATACAAATACCTCACGCTCAGCCTTATTGGCAAAGCCATAAAGTGTGTGGGCATCTTCTTTTATCTGTAAATAAGTATATAGGCGTATGTTATCAGTACTTCCTAATGCTGAATAGGTATTGAGACTGATATTTACAAAATACCCCACACCGTGGCAATCTATTACCACATTGGTAGGGTTTTTCTCTACTAATTTTCCTTCTAAGTGTGTGATCATATTAGTGTTTAGTGACTTTGTACTAAAATTTCTATTACTTTTTCGTCACCTGCTTCGTTGATAATGCGTAACCAGTGTTTGCCTTTGTTAGCATATACGTTCATTTCGTGGAAGGTGTCGGTAGTGCCCAGATGCTGATTGTCTAAATACCAAAATACCTTACCACTGCGGTTTGCTGCTTTGGCTACAAAAGGTTGTAGTTTGCCTCCGAAATCTTTAGTAGTATAGATAATACTTTGGTGTTTGGGATAGATAAATGCCAATCCTTTTTGGGTAGTGCCTTCGGTACAATCGGGGCGGAAAGGCGGCAGGCTGCGGTAGTGCATATGTTGTTGTTTGTAGTACCATTCCATTACAGGGGGAAGTACAAACCACGCTTTGCTGTGCATCTCTTGCACCGATTGGCAATTAGCATTTACCTGATAGTTTTCGGAGGGGTCTAAATGTACTATTTTATGATAAGGACATTGTCCTATTTCTTTAGGAGCAAGCGTACTGAAGATTGTTTTTTGGGGGCATTCGGGTTTGGCTAAAAATCCGGAATCTTCGCATACTGTTACTTTGCGCAAGTCGTCTAACGGAGCTGTAAACCAAGTTGTGGAAGGCAATGCGCTAAATATGCGGAACATTACAGGGGCTGCATAGCTTGCGCCTGTGAGGGTAGGGCGTCCTTCGCCGGTAGCATTACCCACCCATACCGCTACTACATATTCGGGGGTAGCGCCTATTGCCCAAGCGTCTTTATTACCAAAGCTGGTGCCTGTTTTCCAAGCGACTTTTCGTGCTGATTCGTAATACCGCCACGCCACATCATCGGTAGGGCGATTTACTTCTTTCATAGCATTAAACATCTCATACACAGCCCCTGCGCGCAGTGTTGGGAGCTCGTTAGTAGCTTTTCCAAAATCTATAGGTTCGCTTTCGTTTAGATAACGCAAAGGCTGAAACTCTTGGCTGCGGTAGTGCTGTTGGTGTGCAAAAACTTCGTTTAGCGAGGCGAGATTGGTATAAGCTTGTGCCAAATCCCACAAGTTACTTTCAGCCCCTCCTAAGATGATAGAAAGCCCATAGTGGTCGGGGTGCTTATTGATGTTGCGCAAGCGCAATTGTTGTAGCACATCGTAAAAACGATACGTAGTAAACTGCTTTAGCAACCATACAAAAGGAATGTTTAGCGATTTAGCCAAAGCACTATTAGCGGGCACAGCTCCTTCAAAACTATTGCTAAAATTCTGTGGTGAATAGCCGGCTATTTGTGTAGGAACATCGGGGATGAGCTGTGTGGGTAGCAGTTCCCCTTCGTGTAGCATTGCGGCATACAACAGCGGTTTGAGCACACTGCCCGTACTGCGCGGAGCGTGAATAATATCTACATCTTTTTGGTGGTCGCTATCAGTAGGCGTATTGCCCACATAAGCTAATACCTTGCGCGTTTTTACCTCTACCACCAAAGCCGCCATATTGTAGATTTCACTTTGCGAATAATGAGTGTAAAAACCACTTACGATATTATTTACCTTCTCTTGCAAATGGCTGTTGATAGTAGTGCTAAGGCGTTGTCCCTGATGGGTTTTGCCTGCATAAGTAAGCAAGTGAGGGGTAATTTGTGGCACAGGATGGGGTTCGGTGGGTAAGGGCTCTAAAAGTGCTAAATCATAAGTATCTTGGTCGATGATGTTTTTTAAGCGCAATTTTTGTAGTAAGGCATTGCGTTTTTTCAGTAAGTGTTCTTGGTTTTTGCCAGGGAAGATGAGGCTAGGAGCATTGGGCAATACTGCTAAGGTAGCTGCTTGCGCCCACGACAGCTGATGAGGAGCCACCCCAAAATAACGCCACGAAGCCATTGGTAATCCTACCACATTCCCCCCATAGGGAGCGTGTGAGGCATAGAAGCGAAGAATACTTTCTTTACTATATTTAAACTCTAGGCGTGTAGCCCATATCATTTCTATAATCTTTTCAAAATAAGTGCGTTCTTGGTGTTCGCGAGCGATACGCACCACTTGCTGGGTGAGCGTACTCCCTCCGCGTTTTATTCTTCCACTGCCTATATTGCGCCATAGGGCTTTCCCCACCGAGATAGGATTTACCCCCCAATGGTAGTAAAAATGAGCATCTTCAAACTCTAATACCGACATTTTGAAGCGGTAAGGCACACTATCGATTTCGGGGAAACGCCATTGCCCATCGTTGGCTATTTTGGCAGCCAAGAGTTTGCCGTCGCTACTTTCTAATACGGTACTATAAGGCTGCGGAAAAAGCTCGGAAGGTAAGAGGAAGATATACCACACCAATAGCACCCCACTTATAGCCGAAATAATGGGGTGCTGTTTTATTTTTCGTTTGCAGAAACTCAGGAAGGTAGTAAATAGTTTTTTACTCATTCATTTTTTACGATTACAAACTGCGCCTTAGAACCCGTAGCCAAAGCCCAATTGTTGTGAGCAATTACCCTATTTTGCTCATCGATTACTTGAAATTCGGCGGTATTGGGTCCGGCTTCACCTTGGTTGAGTGCTAAAAACTCTATTTTGTTAAACCCAGGTTTGAGTTTTATCACAAAACCCCGAAAAGTATTTGTAAGAAACACATCGCGTACTTGTTCTTCGTCATTTACAAATACACTGATACGATCGCCGTCTACATCAGCATAGTCGCGGCAATACACAGTGATAGCGTTTCCATTGTTGACAAAATCCCCAAAAAATTGGTCGCCTTTGGGCACTTGGGCATCTTCTCTTTTATGGTCGTTCAGTTCGGTATAGTTGGGTTTAAATTCTATTTTTCGGTGTACCAAATTGCTTTTACCTGTAAAATCAATGGATTTTTCAGTTTGTTTCATAAACTGATTTTCAGGTTGTTGAGGTTGTTTTAGCAATGTAAAGGGATTGTTGGGTGCTTTTAGTTGTAGTGTAGGGGGTAGGGCAGGCAATTCGGGTGCGTTTTCTTGAGGTGCAATTGCAGGAATTTGTTTTTTCTGCGTTTCAAAAGGTTGTGCTGCCACTTGCAGGCAGAAGAGGGATATAAGTATGAGAATGTATTTTGTCATTAGGCGTTAGGGTTTAGTTTTGTGGAATGATTATAGCTATTTGCTAAATCTTAAAAATAGTCTTGCAAAAACTTTGCCAAAGGTGTTTAACCTTCGCTGGGAAGAATTATGAATTTTGAATTGGGCACAAGCTACAAGCTTGCGCCAGCGGGAGAACCTTGAGCGAACCTTGAGCGAACCTTGAGCGAAGGATAAAACTTTGTCAAACTCTGAAAGTTTGCCAAAGTGTGTGGTGTAAAGTTTGTCAAAGTGTGGGGGGATGGGTACTTAAATTTGGCAAGGTTTTTGTGTAAAAATTTGTTTCGGATTTTGTTCCTAATTACTTAATTCAACTTGCTAGTTGAAAAGTTCAGAAAATAAAAAAGCAAAGCAAAAGATTTGTATATTTGTGATTGCAAAAAAATAAAAACAACTCCAATGCTTTGCAAAGACAAAATTACATCAATTTTTTGTATCATCGATGATATTTTAAAAGAAATTAATCATTCTGAAGATATTCGCAGAAAAGTATCTGATAGCGAGATTATTACAACAGCGTTTATAGCTGCTACCAGTTTCTATGGGAACCATCGTTCAGCTATTAAATTTGTTAAACAATACAATTTGTTCCCCAATATGTTAGAAGAAAGTAGGTTTAATAGACGCTTACATAATCTGGGAAATCTACTTTATGAATTATTTCATTTAGTAGCCTCTTTTTATAAAGAGATTACTTGTGAAATGAACTATATCATAGATTCGTTTCCTGTCCCTATTTGTCAAAACATTCGTATTAATAGATGTAAAATTGCAAAAGGCAAACAATATAGAGGCTATACAGCAAGTATGCGGTCTTATTTTTATGGGATTAAAGTTCAGTTAGTTACAACAGGAGAAGGTATACCAATTGCTTTTCATTTTACCGTAGGAAAAACGGCAGATGTGAAAGCCTTAGATAAGATTACAGAGATTTTTCCACCAGAGGCAAGACTTTATGGGGATAGTGCTTATACAGATTATCAGATGGAAGATTATCTACTTGAAAATAAATGTGTTGAATTAAAAACACAACGAAAAAAGAATAGCAAAAGACTCGATACAGAAAAACAGAGCAAGCTAAAATTAAAGATGAGAAAACGTATAGAAGTAGCTATAAGCGATATTAAAAAGCTGTTTCCTAGGACGATACATTCTGTTACTTTAAAAGGTTTTTTAATAAAGATAACAATGTATATTTTTGGATTACAGCTGTTTAAAATAATTAGTAACTAGCAAGTTGAATTACTTAAAACTACTTTAACAAAAGATTAACTATTTATAATTGTTATCTATAATTCTTTTTTGAGTAATTTTGCCTGCAAAAAAAATCGGTTTTCTGACTTATCAAAAATCGATTTCCTGACTCATCAAAAAAAGAGTTTTCTGACTCATCAAAAAAAGAGTTTTCTGGCTCATCAAAAAATCGGTTCTCTGCCTCCTCAAAAATCGGTTTTCTAACTAATGATGCCTATTGGGATTGAATTGATATGTGATGTGCTCTTGATTTATATTGATGACTAACGACTAAATAATTCTTATGAATAAAACATTTTTATTAGCAGCTACAATTCTATTAGTAAGTTGCAACAACACTCCGAAACAGCAAGGTAATAATCCGCAGCAGCCGCCTCAATATCCTGTAATTACGGTAAAAGAACGCAATACGGTATCTACTCTTTCTTATCCTGTGAGTATAGAAGGTGTAGTGAATAGTCCGGTGCAAGCTAAAGTATCGGGGTATATAACTAAAGTGCTGGTAGATGAAGGACAAGCGGTAACACAAGGGCAAGCGATGTTTCAGCTAGAAACTCAAACGCTTAATCAATCGGCACAATCGGCAAAAGCGGCTGTAGATGCTGCCCAAGTGGAGGTAAACAAGCTGTTGCCATTGGTAGAGCAAAATATCGTTAGCAAAGTGCAACTGGATACAGCTAAAGCTAATTTGCTGCGCGCTCAGGCTGCCTACAATGAGGTTGTAAGCAATATTGATTTTGCAGTAGTGAAAGCTCCCGTAAGTGGGGTGGTAGGTGCTATTAACTTCCGCGAAGGTGCTTTGGTAACGGCTAACAATACGGTACTTACTACCGTTTCGGATGTGAAAGATGTATATGCTTACTTTTCGATGAACGAAAAAGAGTACTTAAACTTTTTGGCTTCGGCTAAAGGTACTAACATTACCGAAAAGCTGAAAAATTTGCCCGAAGTAAGTCTTGTAATGGCAAATGGACAAGAATACTCTGAAAAAGGTAAAATACAAGCTGTAACAGGACAAATAGATGCTACCACAGGTAGTATACAATTCCGCGCTACTTTTCCTAACCCTAATAGGTTGCTTACTAATGGTAATAGTGGTACTGTGAAAATACCGCAATACTTCAACAACCAATTGGTAATACCTGAAGTGGCTACTTTTGAACAACAAGGAAAAGTATACGCTTATAAAGTAGTAGCAGATACCATTGTGCGTACTGTTATCACTCTAAAAGACCGCGCTAATAACTATGCTGTAGTAAATAGTGGCTTGGCTACTGGGGATGTCATATTAGTACAAGGACTCAATACTCTGCGCCAAGGTAGTAAACTTACGCCTAAACAAGTGGATATGGATAGTCTTGTAAAAGCTATACACCCTATATTTAGGGAATAGAGGGGAATTAGCAAATTTGGAAATTAGAGAATTAGCAAATTAAATGATACACAATATAAAAAGGATAACGGTGGTGGCTGCAATGGTGGTGTTGGTTGCTGCTTGTGGGGCTCGCCAAACGTATGAGTCGCCTAAAATAGAAGAAAAACTTTTCCGCACGGATAATATTCCTGCGGATAGCTTGAGTACGGCGAATGTGTCGTGGCGCGATATTTTTACCGATGCTGCTTTGCAAACTCATATAAACAAGGCTTTGAACAACAACCTTGATGTGCGGGTGGCTTTACAAAACGTAAAATCGGCAAAAGTGTATTTGGCACAAAGCAAACACTCTTTTTACCCTGTACTATCAGTAGGTGCAGATTATACGCGTAGCACAAACTCTATCAATGCGACAGGAGGGGTGGGCAATCGCTCTTATAACAACTTATGGGACATTACAGCGAACGCTTCGTGGGAAGCTGATATTTGGGGAAAACTATCTGCTGAAAAACGCGCTACTTATGCTTCATACCTTGCCACCGCTGAAGCTCAAAAGGCTGTGCAATCGGAAGTGGTGGCTACACTGGCTACTGCTTACTACCAACTGCTGATGCTGGACGAACAAAAAAAGGTACTCGAACAAACAATTGCCTTTAGAAAAAAGAGCCTGGCTACCACTAAACTGCTTAAAGACGCTGGCTCGGCTACTGAAGTAGCTGCCAAACAAATGGAGGCTTTGGTATACAATGCTCAAGCTCAGCTTATCGGCATTAACAATAGTATATGGGCACTGGAAAATACTATTAGTGTGCTTTTGGGCGAAGCTCCTCACGCTATTGAGCGCACGACCCTTGCTGAACAGCAATTTCCTACAGACTTTAAAGAGGGCTACGAAGCTAAACTATTGCAAAATCGTCCTGATGTGGCACGTGCAGAACTGAACTTGCGCAATGCCTTTGAACTTACTAATGCTGCTCGTGCGGCTTTCTACCCAACGCTTACTCTTAGTGCTCGCGGCGGACTTAGTAGCTCTGATTTGGAAACTTGGTTTTCACCCAAATCGCTCTTTGCTAACTTAGTAGCTGGATTGGCACAACCTATCTTGAACCGCCGACAAATACGCACCCAATACGAGGTGCAAAAAATAGCACAAGAAACGGCTTTGCTGAACTTCAAAAAAACATTGTTATCGGCAGGGAAAGAGGTTGCTGATGCTATGCAGCAATTTTCATCGCAAACTGACTATATCGCCTTGAAAACACAAGAGATGAAAGCTTACCAACAGGCTACAGATTATTCGCAAAAGCTGTTTGATAGCGGTATGATTAATTATTTAGAAATTATCACTGCCGAAGTGAATCGGCTTAATGCTGAACTGAGTGTTGCTGAAGCGCAATTTACTCGTATGCAGTATGGCATTACTTTGTATAAAGCCCTTGGAGGAGGGTGGAGATAACTTTGAATTTTGAATTTTGAATTGAGAATTTATGATAAAGAACTTTATAAACAGACCGGTGCTATCAACAGTTATCTCTATACTGATAGTGATTTTGGGACTATTGGGGATAAACTCGCTTCCGGTGTCGCAATATCCTGATATTGCACCTGTAACGGTGTCGGTAAACGCTAGCTATGGTGGAGCTAATGCCGAAACGGTACTAAAATCGGTAGTGATACCTTTGGAAGAGCAAATCAATGGGGTGGAAAATATGGACTATATCACCTCATCGGCATCTAATAACGGCTCGGCTAACATTACGGTCTATTTTAAAAATGGCACTAATGCTGATAATGCAGCGGTATTGGTGCAAAACCGCGTATCCTATGCGAACGCTATCCTTCCTGCAGAGGTAAAACAATCGGGGGTAACGGTAGAAAAACGAGAGGCTGGGCACCTGATGTTCCTTACTTTCTTTTCTGAAAATCCTGAATACAACGAAACTTACTTAGAGAACTACTTAAATATCAATATTATCCCTGCTCTTAAACGTATTTCGGGGGTGGGCGATGCTGATGAATTTGGTGGTAAAAACTACTCTATGCGGATATGGCTTGACCCTCAAAAACTACAAGCCTATAAACTGAATCCTACCGAAATAACAGCTGCTATCTCGGCAGAGAGCTTGGAAGCTGCGGCGGGTACGCTGGGGCAAAACAGCGGTAGTGCTTACGAATACACTATTAAATATAAAGGAAAATACAACAAGGTAGAAGAATACGAAAATATCGTAATTAAAGCCCTTGACGGGGGGCGTGTGCTTCGCCTTAAAGATGTGGCTGAGGTAGAGCTTGATGCACTTAGCTACACAAGTTTTTCGGAAAGCAAAGGTCGTGTGGCTATAGCAATGGGTATTTCGCAAACCCCTGGTGCTAATGCCCACGCTGTGGTACAGAATATAGAAAAGTACCTCAAATCTATAGAAAAAGAATTGCCTGAGGGGGTTACTTATTCTATCAACTTTAATGTGAATACCTTTTTGGATGCGGCTATTTCTAAGGTAGTTTCTACACTTTTAGAGGCTTTCCTTTTGGTGTTCTTGGTGGTATTTTTATTTTTACAAGATTTTCGCTCTACGCTTATTCCGGCGATTGCGGTGCCTGTATCTATCGTAGGTACTTTCTTCTTCCTGAACCTTTTTGGTTACTCTATCAATATGCTTACGCTCTTTGCCTTGGTACTTGCCATAGGTATAGTGGTGGATGATGCTATAGTGGTGGTTGAGGCGGTGCACGCCAAAATGGAACATACTCACGAAAAAGCTAAAGCTGCTACTATTTCGGCAATGAACGAAATTACAGGGGCTATTATTTCTATTACCCTTGTAATGGCAGCGGTGTTTGTGCCTGTAACTTTTATTGAAGGAACTACAGGGGTGTTCTACAAACAGTTTGGGGTTACCCTTATTATTGCGATTGTTATTTCGGCAATAAACGCCCTTACCCTTAGCCCTGTGCTTTGCTCGCTTTTCTTGAAGCCTCACAGTGATAAGGCGTACGAAGAAAAGTCGTGGTTGGGTAAATTTTTCTACAAGTTTAACGTAGCTTTTAATGCTGCTACGCTTAAGTACGGACAAACTTTTACTTTCTTCTTGCGCCATAAATGGGTAACCTTAGTGCTTTTTGCTATTGCAGGGGGTGGTATTTACTTTGCGAACAAAAATATGCAAACGGGCTTTGTGCCTAATGAAGACCAAGGCTTTGTGCTAATGGACTTATCTATGATACCTGGTGCCTCTATGGAACGGGTAGCAAATGAGATGCGCCAAGTAAGTAATGAACTGAACGATATTGAAGGGGTTGAGAACTTTACTTTTGTGGTAGGGCGCGGTATCCTATCGGGAGCGGGTAGCAATAATGGTATGGGCTTTTTTAAACTTAAACCTTTTGAAGAGCGCGCCAAAGACCCTCAGCAAAGTATAGGGGCTATCATACAAAAGGCTTTTGTGGTAGCATCTAAGGTAAAAGATGCTCAAATAGTGTTTTTCCAACCGCCGGCAGTATCGGGCTTTGGTATGGGAGCTGGGGTGTCGTTTAACCTACTGAACAAATCGGGGGCTGATGTAACTGAAATTAATAAAACTGCACAAGAGTTTATGGAAGTGCTTGATGCGCGCCCAGAAGTGAAGTACTCTAAAACGTCATTCAATACGGACTACCCTCAGTATCAGTTGGATATAAACGTAGAGCGCGCTATGCAGTCGGGGGTATCGGTGAGTACCGTACTCTCTACCTTGCAAAACTATATAGGGGGATATTACGCTACTGACTTTACTCTCTACGGGAAACAATATAGGGTAATGGTGCAAACGCTTCCTGAAGCTCGTAAAGATGTGAATAGCCTCAGCGGTATGTTTGTGCGTACTGCTAATGGCGAAATGGCTCCTCTTTCGGAATACGTGAGTTTGAAGCGTGTGTTTGGTCCTCAGGCTATTAGTCGTTATAACCTTTATACTTCGGTGGATATTTCGGCTGCTAACAACGAAGGTTATAGTACCGGTGATGTGGTGAAAGCGGTGCAAGAAGTTGCTGCCCAAACGCTAAACGCTAACTACGGCATTGACTTTACTGGGCTTACTCGTGAGGAACAAAATGCGGGATCGCAAACGATAATTATCTTTATTCTCAGCTTGGTGTTTACGTACTTTATTCTTTCGGCACAATACGAAAGTTACTTATTGCCGCTATCGGTACTGATGTCGTTGCCTTTTGGTATCTTTGGGGCGTATTTTGGTCAGTGGTTGTTTGGATTAGAAAACAATATTTACTTCCAGATCTCGCTGATAATGCTTATCGGTCTCTTGGCAAAGAATGCTATCTTGATAGTAGAATTTGCGGTGCAACGTAGGCGAATGGGTGAAAGTCTCTCTAAAGCGGCGATAAACGCTGCAATGGCGCGTTTGCGTCCTATCTTGATGACTTCTTTTGCTTTTATTGTTGGTTTGTTGCCGCTGGTGTTTGCTACAGGCGTAGGTGCTGCTGGTAACCGCTCGGTAGCTACGGGCGCAGCTGTGGGTCAGCTAATAGGTACTTTTTTTGGCTTGATAGTGATACCTGTGCTTTTTGTAATTTTCCAAGACTTACAAGAACGTATTACAGGAAAACCTAAAAAAGATGAGATATTTGAGACTCCTACGGAGGAATTTTAATTGTGAATTATGAATTTTGAATTGTGAATTGGGCACAAGCTGCAAGCCGGGTAGGGGCGATTGGCAAATCGCCCTCACAAAATGCGCCACACACTTTGGCAAACTCTGAAAGTTTGCCAAAGTTTTTTTTTAATCCTCACCCCCGTGAATTATGAATTGGGCACAAGCTGCAAGCTTG
>NZ_KB291268.1:0-284 GCF_000318275.2 Capnocytophaga sp. oral taxon 332 str. F0381 | reverse complement strand
AATTGGGCACAAGCTGCAAGCTTGCGCCAGCGGACGAACCTTGGGCGAACCTTGAGCGAAGCTTGAGCGAAGGATGAGCGAAGGATGAACGAACCTTGAGCGAAGGAAAGTCAGCGAGCTGGCGCAGCTGAGTATGTGACGAAGGAGAATTTTGAATTGGGCACAAGCTGCAAGCTTGCGCCAGCGGGGGAGAGTGCGAGCCGCACGGGCGATTGTGGGACTTGTGAGACTGGTGAGACTTGTGAGACTTGTCTTTACTTTGCACCCTGAAAATAAGAAGTTAT
>NZ_KB291267.1:1721-2002 GCF_000318275.2 Capnocytophaga sp. oral taxon 332 str. F0381 | reverse complement strand
GAGAGCTTGGCAAACGAGTGTAGAGTTTAAGAACCTAGACCCTGGTACTTATAAGCTGCAAGCAACTTTGCCTACCGCTAATACCCAAAGTATAGTAACTTGTGTATACGAAAAAGAAGTTACCATACAGCAAATTACTCCTTCATTGCAAGTAACAGCAACCAATCCGCTATGTAATGGCGGACTGGGAGCGTTGCAAATACAGTTGAGTTACCCACCATATTTTCCGTATACCTATAAGATTATTAAAGACGGACAGGTGGTAGCACAACAAGCAGTAA
>NZ_KB291267.1:0-1701 GCF_000318275.2 Capnocytophaga sp. oral taxon 332 str. F0381 | reverse complement strand
CGACCCAGCAGCCTTGAAGCTTGATTTGGGAGTACGCCACAATTTGTGTGGTGGTATTGGAGGTATTGGTGGTAAGATTATAGCCAAAGCACAAGGGGGTACCCCTAATAGCAATGGCTATACCTTAGAGTTGCGCAAAAACGGTACGGTAGTAAGCAGGACAACTACCCAAAGTGGAGTTTATACTTTCACAGTAGATGCTGGCGCTTACGAAGTAAAAGCTATTGACGGCAACAATTGTAACAAAACCGCTACGGCTACAGTGATAGATTTGCCAGTACCTTCGGTTACGGTTACTTATACGTTGTACGATTGTGGGGCTAGAGGAAAGATTACGTTCTCAGAACCTCAAAGTACGGTTACTTATACGTATCAGTATAGTTTAACGAGGTTTCAACCATCGTTTCAAGCCCCTATAATACAATCAGGTCGTGAATTTCCTGGTTTAACAGCTGGCGATTATTTTACGGCACATGTGCATTATACTTATGCAGGGGAAACTTGTACTATAACTATACGAGATATACAAGTTCCTAATATTACAGCAGATAACAACCTGATAGCCTCAGCAGGGGTTTCTAAGCTGATAGGTTGCTTTGATGGTACTGATGCCGATAAGGGTGAAATACGTTTCTCCAACGTACAAGGGGGAGTACCGCCTTATGAGTTTAGTTTTGACGGTGGAGCTACTTGGACGAGTACTCGTGTAATGAGGAAATCTGCGGGTAGTTATAACCTTGCGGTACGCGATGCCATAGAGTGTGCGCGTACGGGATTACAAGTAACTATTCCAGCAAAAGTTACACAACCTACATTTACCCCTACTATTACCTATAATTGTGAGGGTAAAGGGACTTATGTACAAAACAGCAGCAAGGGTAGTGCTTACACTTATACCTACCAGCTCAACGGAGGTACGCCGCAAAACAGCAATACTTTTAGCAACTTGGCACCAGGTACTTATACTATTACTATACATTACGCTGATGCCAATCCGCCAAGTAAGAATGTATTGTTCTTAGAGGATTTTGGGGTAGGTACTGAAGCTGCTAAAACTCCTTATATTAATAAGGTGTACTATTTTGAACCTCAAAACGGAAGTTCGATACTTTATAATGGTAATGGACAAAGCCGTCCCAACTCTTGGGGTGATAATATAAACGATGGGGAATATGTGGTACGTGATATAATGCGACCTAACCCTTGGGGAGATAACCCTGTAGACCACACAAGAAGACCTAACGGACGTATCTTGTTTATTAATGTAGGTAACTCTGTGGGAATTGCAGGGATATTGTATCAACGTAAAATGACCGATATTATCCCTAACAAGCCAATAAAGTTCTCTATTGCTCTATTTAACTTACACAGAGGAGATGGACATTCTGTGAATCCTGTTTATCCTAAAATAGGATTAGAGTTATATCGTACTGAAGCAGATGCTTTAGCAGGTACAAACCGCTTGGCGGTAAATGATTTAGGTTATATACCAGGACATGCCAACGTTAATGACTGGAAGGAACACAATATAGAAATGAACCCAGGTAACAATACCGAGTTGGTAGCCGTAGTGCGTTCTTATAGTAATGTAATAGGAGGTAACGACTTGGCTATGGACGATATTTATCTATACCAAGAGCCTGAGGCTTGTACCTTTAGCTATACAACTACTTTCAAGATAGAATCAGGTAAAGAGTTTGG
>NZ_KB291266.1:530-1966 GCF_000318275.2 Capnocytophaga sp. oral taxon 332 str. F0381 | reverse complement strand
ATTATACCAATGTGCCAGGAGGTTATGTGATACGCGTAGCAGATGATAGAGGTTGTGAGTTCTACAGTGGGGTGGTAACAATTACAAACCCAATACCGGCTACTATTTCGGCAACTGTAACTAGTGCAACTTGTTATGGAGAGAATAATGGAGTAGTTTCAGTTACTATTAACGGAGGAGCAGCGCCATTCCGTATCAAGTTGAATAGTACTGATGCGAACTGGACGAGTGTAACGGGCAACAAACATTTGTTTAGTAATGTGAGTACAGGTACTCATAATATGGTAGTAATAGATGCCAATGATTGTCAGGTAACTAAACCGGTATTTGTGGCAGCGCCATCACAGCCATTGAGAGGATTTGCTGGAGTATCACAATTGGTAGGCTGTGGTGATGGAGTTAATACAAATAAGGCAAAAGTACGCTTTACCAACGTAAGCGGCGGTTGGGGTGAATATCAATATAAATACGATGGAGGATTTTCTATCTATTCAGAAGGCTGGATAACCCCAGGAACGCATACTGTTACCATAAGGGATAAAGGAGGTTGTGAGTATGATATACGAGTGGTAGTTCCTGAAAAGATTACAGAACCTACAGGTACTACTTACACGATAGTTACCTATGATTGTAGTGGTAAGGGAACTATACGTCTCACAGGAGCGCCTAATACCTATGACTATACTTATATAATAGATGGTAAGACCGCTACAGGTACTACAGCTACTATTACAGGTTTGGCACCAGGTACCTATACAATGACTATTAAATATAAAGATGGCAATCCACCCGCTTCAACAATATTGATAGATGAAGACTTTGGAGTAGGTCCTGATACTTGTAGTGATAATGTGTCTTCTGCATTTACTTGTTCACCAAATGGTAGTCAAGGAACAGCACCAGGTAGATATGTGATAATGAATAGGAATTCACCATACCTACCAATGGGAGGTTTCCCAAGTATATGGATTAAACCAAATGATCATACATCAGGAGGAACTAACCCATTAGGACGTTACTTCTTTATAGATATAGGAAATGTAGGAACAGGAGATATACTTTATAGTAAACGAGTAACAGACATTAAGCCTAACGTACCAATCAAATATGAATTATTCTTATTGAACTTGTTTAGGCCTAATCACGGAGCAGCTTTACCTAATGTAGAAATTCGTTTGGTAGCAGGAGGTAATACTATAGACTCTAAACAATCAGGCCCGATAGCTGATAATACAGATCCAGATAATTGGATACGTTTTGCTGGCGAACTCAATCCAGGTTCAAATACATCAATAGATATTCAAATACGTACTAATGCTTGGGCTAATTGGGGTTGTGATTTTGTAATGGATGATATAAAAGTATACCAAATTCCAGAATCTTGTGCGCAAACCATTACAAGGACAGTAGTAATTCCATCGGGACAAGAGTTTAAG
>NZ_KB291266.1:0-510 GCF_000318275.2 Capnocytophaga sp. oral taxon 332 str. F0381 | reverse complement strand
GTGTATTGAGTGTAACGAATGTAGCTTGTAACGGATATGCTACGGGTAAGGCTACGTTGAAGGTAGAGAATTTGCGAGGTGGTAGTTATATGGTACAAATATCACCGTCGTATATAGCTAGGACAGGAGCGGGTTATACGACTCCTATCAATAGTAATACCTTTGAGATTACTGAACTTCAGAAGGGTAATTATACAATTACCTTCAGGTATACTCCTGCGCATTCAGGATTAGGTTCAGGCTGTGTGGTAACGACAACTTTACAAGTAACAGAGCCTACAGAAATAGGGCTTACGGCAACGCAAACGGTACCAGCGATGTGTTCTAACAACAACGTAGCGACTGTAAAACTTACAGCAACGGGTGGTACAGGTACAGGTACTTATAAGTATGAATATTACGATGCGAATATGGTACTGAAAGCGGGGCCACAGACCAGCAATATATTTACAGGGGTAAAACCAGGGGTACAGAATAAGTTTAAGGTAATAGATGCTAACAATTGTAGTC
>NZ_KB291265.1:23690-24679 GCF_000318275.2 Capnocytophaga sp. oral taxon 332 str. F0381 | reverse complement strand
AATTCTGATAATGAGTTGCTCTTTTTTTTGTTTGCTGAATGGATTTAGGTGTTAGGTAATGAATTAATAAAAAACACCCCAAAAAATAATGCTTTGGGGTGTTTTTACTGCTAAAGGATTTACTTTCTTTCCAAGATAAAGAAGTGGTAACTGGTTTTGAAAGGTTTTTCTACGGTGATTTCAATAGGCTCAAGATACTTACTTTCAGATTCTAAAGAATTGAACTGTTTTTCAAGAAGTTCTTTCCATTGAGAATCTTCAGAATATCTCCCACTAAAAATAGTTTCAATTCCCCAGTAATGTTCGTAGTCTTCTCTTATATGTTTATTTCCATTGCAAATAATTGCAATAAGATAATTGCACTCCTTTCTTTCTAAAAAATAGTTTTTAAGAGATTCTTTTTTTATCTGAGGGTCATTTGCAAAGTGATATTTAAGCTCTATAAGGGTAACCTCTTCTCTATTACTTAAGGCTAAATCTATGCGAATGTTCTTATCAGTTTCATTTTGTAGTTCTCTATATTCAGCAATAGCTCTTTCTCCTTCTTTTTTTAACTTTTTATTGAAAAGTTCAACAAGCAAGTTTCTAATGTGAATTTCTTGCTTTAGGTTGAAAAAATTGTCGTTGAGTTTGGCTAATTTTCTTTTAAATGTTTTTGATTTGATAATTTTTATCAAACTATTAAACATTTCTTCTTTTGTTCTGATACTATCACTCATTTTCTAATAGTTTTAAAATTAATTTCTACTTTAAAAACTTTTTAGCTTCATTCGTAATAGCCGTAATAAGTTCATTGCTAACTCCATTGCTTAATTGTCGAGTATGGATAAGAATACGTTTGTTATCCTTACTAAAGTGTAAGAAATAGCGGTTTTCTCCTACTTTTATTTCCTTTTGAAAGACGACATCAAAAGTTTGTTCTAAATTAATGTGGTAACAGCTTGGATAATTACCAGCTGCTACAATTACAATAGGAAAATCTTTAAAGA
>NZ_KB291265.1:0-23670 GCF_000318275.2 Capnocytophaga sp. oral taxon 332 str. F0381 | reverse complement strand
CTATTTCCTCACTCTTGTAACTTTCCTTAGTAGGGTAATCACTAAATTCAGTAATGAAAAACTCTTTTTGAAAGTTGATTTTCTCAAGTTTTTTCCCCTTCAAAAATAGCTGTTCATAGAGTTTTTCGTAGTTTAAATAGGTGCTACTTGTACCACCATTGTAAGGTTTCCCTTCTTTCCTTATATCTTTTTTGTTGTATTGATTGCCATAAGCATATAAGGGATTTTTGTGAGAGATGGGGCGCTCACCATCGTAATTAGGCACTTCATTAGTAGAGAGTATGTGTTCCCATTGAGATACATTACTTTGGAAGAGTTCTTCTTTTTTCTTCTCTAAATTTTCGGTAGTCTCTTCTTGAGGAATGTGTGCGGCTTCTTTGCTGATTACCAAAACTTTACCATTAGGATTGCCATACCCTACAAATAGATTGTTGGCTTTGCAGTAGGCTACTGCCTCTTTGAATGCTTGTGTGTACATATGGTTAGGTGTTTAATTATTGTTTAACTTTTTAATGCCTGCAATATACTAATTTTCCACTACACTGCACTCTTTTCTAACGATATAGTCAGGAGTGCCGTTTTTATAGAAAATAGTTTCACTTTCTCCATTGGTAAGATAACTACGGACGAACTTTCTTATCTCATTGCCTTCTTTATCGTATATGGCATAAGAAAAAATATTGTCACTGAACAAAATTGAATTGTATTTGCGTCCATTATATTCTATATCTATGGAAGACCTCCCAAAAGTTGACCATCTTCCACAGTAAGAGTCTTCTTTGCAGGTAATGTCTTTGCAAACGATCACCTCTTTGTACAAATTTTTGTCAATATCAGTGCGCTCTGCCTTACCATCAAAATATTTGTAGTAAACAGTGTTTAGTAGCTCAAAACCTCGGTAATGTTTGATTTCAAAGTACTGTTTTTTAATTATCTTGCCTTGCTCGTCAAAGAATAAAAATTCCTTGTCTCCATTCTCGTAGTACAAAATTTCTTGTTTATCAAGATGTCCATTTTGGTACGAATTGATGAATACTTTTCGCTCGTTTTCTCTTTCATCTTTCTCGTTTTCTTCACCGAAAGAACAAAATAGTGTTTTATTGCCTCTCTCGTCATATAGGAACAAATCTTCCTGCATAAATTTCTCATTTCGATAGCATTTTAAGCTTATTAATTCACCTTTTGAGTTGTACTTATATTTATATTCTTCAGAATTTTCCCCATTTTCTATAACGACTACCATATCGCCTTTTTCGTCATATAAATACTCTTTAAAAATACCTGTAGGGAGCTTATCTATAATTTTACAAAGCAGACCTTTTTTGTTGTACAAGTAATTTCGTGTGCAAGGTATTTGCCCCGAAATAGTAGCAGTCCATTCGGTGAGTTGTTGCTGCTCGTTATATTTGAAAACAAACACAAAATCGTCTACTTCATAACTCGTTACTAACCTCTGTTCGTTGTAAGTAGTTATAAAGCAAAAGCATTCACAATCTCTGAAGTTATCGTACAATGTTTCTGGTATTTCATCAAAAAAGTCTTTATATCTCAACTCTCCTGCCATATCACGATATTCCTCGATAAGACTACTGATATCCTCAGGAATAACAGCGGTATTATTGTTAAATTTACCTAAACGAACGCTGTTGTTGTCTATGAGTGCCTCGTACTCTTTGTAGGACGTTTTTACTTTTTTGTCTGCAAAGAAAAGATTGGGTTCTACCTTAGGAGTATAAGGAGTTTTAAGGTAATATTCTAAACCGTGCTTTTTTATTCTCATTGCTGTTTATTTTTTAGTTTAATAAATCTTTTTTAGAAGGAGTAACAAGCCTAAGTTTTATCATAGGCTTGCACTCCTTGTTAAATATAAATTAAATACTTCTTATCTTTCCACCATTTTGGTTTCTCAGTTCCATATCTCCGTTTTTTAAGGTGATTAGTATGTCTGACTTGTGGAAAATAGCTTTTACAGCATTACTTTCTGCAACTGTAGATTTGCGCCCTCCAGAATCGTTGCAAAGATCTGTTCTACCATTACTGTAGGTGATTAGAACAGATTTTTCATCATCACTAAGAGCAGCGTCAATTACATTGTTTTGAGCAATCGTTCTGATACGACCTCCTGAATCACTGAGAAGATCTAATCTTCCATTTACAATTTTTAAAATCATATTATTATAGTTTTTAGTGAGTGCCTACTCTATATGGTTTTCGGCTTCCCCAATGTTTTACAAAAATAGTTTGCGGGCATCCCGTTTTGCTTAGCTCGAAGCCCGACCAAAGGCATAGTGTAAAGCAAAAGGAACGCCCGCATACGCGAACGCTTCCGTTTTTACTTTCTCTACACTATTGAAAAATTGGTCGTATTTCGAGCTTAGAAAATAAAAGCGAAACGCTACTAATATGTTTATTTTGTGTTTATCTGGTTTTTACTATAAAATATGTTTTATGTGTTTCTGCCAGCAAATATACAAAATAAAATGATATGTGCGTCCTTTTGCCTTGTTTTTTTAATAAATGCTAAGAACTGATAGTTGGCGTATAGGTGATGATATAGAGCTCTTTTTCAAGCTTTTCGGCTTTTTTAATGCTGTCTTTAGTGCCTTTTGATTGTCCGTCCCAGAAGGCAAAAACCACTTCGGCATTTTCAATAATTAGGGTGTTGCGCACGAGGGTTGCTCCACGCCCGTACTTTTGGTAATCGGGTTTGAAAACGAGGAGGGGAATGCTCATCTCAGCAGCAAATTGTGCAGCAAGGGTATCAGCTCCTTTAGCTCCGCCTGATACGATATTTTCAGGTTTTTCGTGCATATCAATATACGCTAAAACACTCTCTTTCAATAGGGTGTAATCATTAAAATCACGTCCCCCAACAATGGCTATATTCATATTATTTGTTATTTGTTTGGGGCAAAAGTCTAAAACAGGTACGACAAAAGCTGTCGCTCTAAGAGAAAGTTTGTATATTTGCAAAAAAATAATGAAATGAAGAAGTTTTTAAGACATCGTTTTATTGTAGAACGCTTGCGTATGAAGCCTCACTCGTATGAAGATTTGACAAGGGCTTTAGAAAAAAGTGAGGAATATTGCGATGTAGAATCTTTTACTGATCGTACTTTTCTGCGTGATAAACGAGATATTGAGAAAATTTATCGCATAAAAATAGAGTATAATAACTCTCTTAAAGCCTACGAAATCACAGAAGATAACGACCTCTATGCTCAAAATCTATTAGAGGCGTTTGATGTTTTTAGAGCTTTGCAGAATTACGGCAATCTTTCTGAGGTTATTCAGTTTGAAAAGCGATTGCCTGCGGGTACGGAATATTTGTCGCCCCTGCTTAGGGCTATTAAAGAAAAGCGACAAATAAAGCTACACTATTATAAGTTTTGGGATAAAGATAAAGAGCCTGTGATGCGTGTGATAGAACCTTATTTGCTGAAAGAAGCTCAAAGGTGTTGGTATGTATTGGCGTGGGATGTAGAGAAAGAAGCGTTGCGGGTTTTTGGCTTGGACAGAATAAAGCATTTAGACGATGAGCGTGGGGTGAAGTTTCAGCACGCTGTGCCTAAGGACGTACAACATTTTTTTGACGATAGTTTTGGGGCTTGGGTAGATAACGATCGTACGCAAGCAGAAGAAGTGCAGCTTGCTTTTAAAAAATTGCCTACCGACTCACCTTTTGTGCCTAACCCTGCTGAATACCTTAAAGCGATGCCTTTGCACTCTTCGCAAGAGGTGGTTGGTGAAACTGATGATGAGATAGTACTCAAACTCCACTTAAAGGTTACGCCTGATTTTATCAAGGAGTTACTCTCGTATGGCAAACAAGTGGAGGTACTTGCTCCTGTGCATTTGCAAAAGAAATTACAATTAAGATAGGGTAGAAATATTTTTTTTCTTCTAAAACTTATTCTTATTACTTGAACATTCCTGTTAAACTTTTGTTAAAGTACTATTTTTTGTTGGTGGGTAACAATTTTGTATGTACCTTTGCAGCGCAATGAGGGTGGTAGCTCATTGTAAAACTTCAAATAATAGTTTTCATAATTTAAAGTTTTGGTTGGTTAATGAAGAAGTCCGGTAATTTTATTATCGGACTTTTTTTATTGAAGGTGTCATAATACGACCTTTGAGTGAAGTGTATAATAGTGAGTATTACACATTTTTAGGGTGTAATTTATATTCAAAAATGCAGACTGTTTAAGAAAATGGTAACAATAGATTGTGATTTTGTTAACTCTGATAATGAGTGAGTTATAATGTATTTTTGAGGAGATTGAATTTTTGGCACGATTTTTTCTGTATACTGCAATGTAAGCATGGTGGATGGGATATTAGCCTATTGCTTAAAATAGTGCATAAACTAACGAGAAGAAAATTACTTGAAAAAACTGAAATTACTAAAATTGCTATAAGAAACATTGTTAGATAAAAAAATTAAGGTTATTAAAATTAAAACAAATTTTTATGAAGAAAAATCAATACTTTTGAGTATATGGGTTTTCTTATAACTTGAAAGTATTTTATTTTGGAGTTAGTAGTAGTATTTATATGCATTGTGAAAAAAGTTCCTCCTGAAAAGGAGGGCTTTTTTTTATGACCAGAGATAAATATTTGGGGAGTGATTGTTGGTATTTCAAAAATAATTGTTATCTTTGCACCATAAACTAAAAAATAATATCATTATGAAGAAAGTAATAATGGGTGTAGCTGTGATGGCTTTGTTGCTATCGGGTTGTAACAACGCTAACAATCAGCAGGGCGCTGAAACAACTCAAACTGAAACTACAGCTACAACTCCTGAAGCTGAAGTACAGGGGTTTGCTTATAAGGTAGATCCTGCTTCGGTAGTAGAATGGGTGGGTTCTAAACCTACAGGTAAGCACAATGGTACAGTAAACGTTACTGAGGGCGGCTTGAATGTGGCTGAGGGTAAGCTTGCTGGTGGTGAATTTGTGCTTGATATGAACTCTATTGCGGTGCTTGACTTGGAGGCTGGCAAAGGCAAAGAGGACTTGGAAGCGCATTTGAAAGGTACTGATCCTGAAAAGGTGGATCACTTTTTCAATGTAAAGGAGTTTCCTACAGCTACTTTTGTACTGAAGTCATTTGATGGCAAGACTGTTGTGGGTGACCTTACTGTAAAGGGTAAAACTAAAGAGGTGTCATTCCCTGCAACAGTAGTGGTTACGGATACTGAAGTAACTATTAACTCTGAACCTTTTAAAATTAATCGTGTAGATTTTGGGGTTAATTTTGGTTCTAAATCGGTATTTGATAACTTAAAAGACAAATTTATTGATGATGAGGTAACTTTGGTTGTAAAGGCTAAAGCTACTAAATAATTTATGGCAGAAACATCTATATCGGTAGTATCTGTAATTATTATACTGATTACGTTGTTGTTATCGGCTTTTTTTTCGGGTTTTGAGATTGCGTATGTGTCGTCTAACAAAGTGCACATAGAAATCTTGAAAAAACAAGAGGGCTTGATAGCGACAGTATTGGGACGGCTTACACACCGTCCGTCTAAATTATTGGCTACAATGCTGGTGGGTAATAACCTTGCATTGGTAGTGTATGGTTTTGAAATGGGCAAGGTAATGACGTTGTTGTTACCTGCCTTTTTCCAAAACGTGGTATGGCATACCGTTATTTCTACTCTTATTATTTTGATTACGGCAGAGTTTATGCCGAAGGTATTCTTCCAGATTTATGCCAACCAATTATTGAAGGCTTTGGCAATTCCTGCTTATTTTTTTTATATATTATTTTATCCGCTTTCTGGGTTGATTATCTGGATTTCGGACTTTGTGCTGCGTGTGTTTTTTAAAACGCGTGGTGATTATGTTCCGCTGTCTTTTACGAAGGTGGAATTGGTGGATTATATTTCGGAACAGATGGAGAATGCGCCTAAGGGCGAGGATGTGGACGCTGAAGTGCAGATGTTTCAGAATGCACTGGAATTTTCGGGGGTAAAGGCTCGTGAAATTATGATTCCGCGTACGGAAATTGTGGCGGTGGATGTTAGAGAAAGTATTGAAAACCTGATTGCTACTTTTGTGTCGTCTGGATTTTCAAAAGTGCTGATATACAACGAGAACATTGATGATATTGTGGGATATGTGCATTCGTTTGATATGTTTAAAAAGCCTCGTACCATTAGTGAAATTTTGATGCCTATAGTGAATATTCCTGAAACGATACAGATAAATGAAGTACTCAACTTGCTGACACACAAGCATAAGAGTATGGCGGTGGTATTGGACGAATATGGGGGTACCTCTGGGATAGTAACGCTTGAGGATATTGTAGAGGAGCTTTTTGGTGAAATAGAAGATGAGCACGATAAGGATAATTTTATAGAGGAACGTGTAGGGGATAAGGAATATTTATTTTCGGCACGCTTGGAGGTGGAGTACTTAAATGAGACTTATGGCTTGCACTTGCCCGAAGGGGAGGATTACGAAACACTGGCGGGGCTTATAGTGTTGCATACGGAGGATATTCCTGCCCAAGGTGAGACGATAAAGATACCGCCTTTTAGATTTGTGATAGAGGCGTGTTCGCAAACGCGTATTGAGACGGTGCGTGTGTTTACTGAGGAAGACGATGAATAACTTACGATAATAATATTGTTATGGAACAAGTATATATATTTATGCTTTTTGTGTTTGCGGCACTTGCTGTGATTGATTTGACAGTGGGGGTAAGCAACGATGCGGGTAACTTTCTAAATTCGGCAGTGGGCTCTAAGGTTTCTACATTGCGCACTATTATGATAGTGGCGAGTGTGGGGGTGGCTATAGGGGCTATATTTTCGAGTGGAATGATGGAGATTGCTCGTAAGGGGATTTTTAACCCTACGGAGTTCTATTTTGATGAGGTAATGGTGATTTTTATGGCGGTTATTCTGGCGGATATATTGCTATTAGACCTCTTTAATACCATAGGGTTACCTACATCTACCACAGTATCTATCGTTTTTGAACTTTTAGGGGCTGCTGTGTGTGTGGCTTTTATCAAGATTTTGAAGATGGATCAGTCGCTATTGGATATTAAGCATTATATTAATACAGCTGTTGCAGGGAAGGTTATTTCAGGGATTTTTGTGTCGGTGGCGATTGCTTTTGTAGTGGGGGCTATAGTGCAATATGTAGCACGAATTGTTTTTTCGTTTCGCTATGAAAAGAGTATTAGGTATATAGGTGGGGTATTTGGAGGTTTTTCGCTTACAGCATTGTCGTATTTTATTATCTTTAAGGGGCTTAAGGATGTTACTTTTATACCTAAAGAGGCTGTTGTGTGGATGGATACGCATATAGGCTGGTTGTTATTGGCTTGCTTAGTGTTCTATAGTATTTTATCGCATATACTGATTAGGCTGGGGGTGAATATTTTTAGGATTATTATTCTTAGTGGTACTTTTGCACTTGCAATGGCGTTTGCAGGGAATGATTTGGTGAATTTTATTGGGGTGCCTGTAGCGGCTTACCAATCATATGATATATGGCACCATAGTGGTGTGGCTCATAATCAATTGCTAATGAGTGGTTTGGCTGATGGACAAATGGTTACGCCTACAGCTATTTTGCTGCTCACGGGATCAATAATGATCTTCACGCTTTGGTTTTCTAAAAAGGCGCGCCACGTGATAGAAACGGGGGTGAACCTTTCTCGCCAAAGTGAAGGGGCTGAGCAGTTTTCGTCTAACTTCTTATCACGCTTTTTGGTGCGTATTACGGTGGGCTTATCTAATGTAATTACGTTTTTAACGCCTAAATGGTTGCAGTCTAAAATTGATAGGCGTTTTGAGAAGCCTATAATAGATGAGAATGTGAAAGAGGAGGATTTGCCTGCTTTTGACTTGGTGCGTGCGGCGATAAACTTGGTGGTATCGAGTAGCTTGATAGCTATAGGTACTTCGCTAAAACAACCATTATCAACTACTTATGTTACTTTTATGGTGGCTATGGGGTCGTCATTGGCTGATAGGGCTTGGGGTCGCGATAGTGCTGTGTATAGGGTGGCTGGTGTGCTGAATGTTGTGGGTGGCTGGTTTTTGACGGCTATAGTGGCTTGTATTGGGGCTTTTATAGTGGCTGGTGTGCTGTACTACGGCAGTGTAATTGGGCTTATTGTGATGATTTTGGTAGTGGGCTCGCTGTTGATACGCAATGCTATAGTGTATAGGAACAAACAAAAGAATAAGGCACAAGGTAGGCATTTTCATCGTGCTGACTTGGCGACTATTGGCGGGGTAATAAAGGAGAGTTCTAACTACGTATCGGATACAATTTTTCGTATAGACCAGCTTTACAGTAAGGTGGTGAAGAACTTGGGTACGCAGGATCTTAGCAAGCTGACAAAGAATAAGAAGAATGCAAAGAAGCTGGAGAAAGAACTTGATGAAATGAAGGGGAATGTGTATTACTTTATAAAATCACTGAATGAGAGTTCGGTGGCATCGAGTAAGTTTTATATTTTGATATTGGATTATTTGCAGGATATGGCGCAGTGTATGACGGCAATTACACAAAATAGCTACGAACACGTGAATAATAACCATAAAAATTTGAAATTTAATCAGTTGCGTGATTTGAAGGGTATATCGGACAAGATGGAGGGTATTTTTAAAGCGGAAGCTGAAATATTTAAAGGTGAAGATTACTCGAAACTGCACCATATTTTGGCAGATTGTTATGCATTAAAAGATGAGGTATCAAAAATGGTGCAAAAACAGATTGACCGTATTCGTACTACGGAAACGAGCCAAAAGACGACAAAGCTGTATTTCAGTATATTATTGGAGACTAATGCGCTGATTAGGGCTAATAATAACTTGATGCTTCAGTTTAACGAATATCAGAAACAACACAATAAAAAACTGAAGACTATGGGTATTAGCAGATTGGCAAATTAGATTTGGCAAATTAGAATATTTTTTGTACTTTTGTTGCGTGGAAATATAATATATAAGATATATGAGAACCATAGACAATTTTAATTTTGCAGGCAAAAAAGCCCTCATTCGTGTGGACTTTAATGTGCCTTTGGATGAAAACTTTAGAGTAACCGACAATACTCGTATTGAGGCTGCTAAACCTACCGTTTCTAAGATTTTGAATGACGGAGGTACTGTGGTGCTAATGAGCCACTTGGGACGACCTAAAGGTGAGCGCAACGACAAATACTCATTGCGTCATATTGTGGGCGAAGTGGAAAAGGTATTGGGCAAAAAGGTTATTTTTGTTGATGATTGTGTGGGTGAGGTAGCTGAAAAAACGGTGGCTGCAGCTCCAGCAGGTAGTGTGGTACTATTAGAAAACTTACGCTTCCACAAAGAAGAAGAAAAAGGTGATGAGGCTTTCTCAAAAGAATTGGCTAAATTGGGCGACATCTATGTAAATGACGCTTTTGGTACAGCACACCGCGCACACGCTTCGACTACAATCGTGGCAAAATTCTTCCCTGACCGTAAATGCTTTGGCTACCTTCTTGCCAAAGAAATTGAAAGCATTGACAAGGTAATGAAATCGGGTGAAAAACCTGTAACTGCTATCTTGGGCGGCTCAAAAGTATCCTCAAAAATTACAATCATTGAAAATATATTGGATAAGGTAAATCACCTTATCATTGGGGGTGGTATGGCTTATACGTTTATCAAAGCACAAGGTGGCAAAATAGGCGACTCTATTTGTGAAGACGATAAGCAACAACTTGCTCTTGATATTTTGGCAAAAGCTAAAGCTAAGGGGGTAGAAGTACACTTGCCTATAGATGTAGTTGCTGCTGATGCTTTTGATAATGATGCTAAAACACAAGTGGTGGCTGTAAATGCAGTGCCTGATGGCTGGCAAGGGCTTGATGCAGGTCCTAAAACACTTGCTAACATCAAAGAAGTACTTCTAAAATCAAAAACTATTTTGTGGAATGGTCCTGTAGGGGTATTTGAAATGCCTACTTTTGCTAAAGGAACTATTGAGGTAGGTAACTTTGTGGCTGAGGCTACTAAAAATGGTGCTTTCTCGCTTGTGGGCGGAGGCGACTCGGTAGCGGCTGTGAAACAATTTGGTTTTGAGCACAAAGTGAGCTATGTATCTACCGGTGGTGGCGCAATGCTAGAAAGTTTGGAAGGCTTGGTATTACCAGGTATTCAAGCTATTAATGAATAAAAACAGACAGAGACCTGATTTTGAAGGTAGCAGTCACACATATTACAGAACAACAATTCTCCACCGCATCTTTGCGTGTGGAGAATTATTGTATTTATATGTTGAGAGGAGAGGGGCGTTTTTTAGTGGATGGTACGCCTTATGAATACAATGGTAACACCTTGTTGTTTCTTTCTCCTTTTCAGTACTTTCAATGGACGGAGGCAAGCATTAAGGAGACTATGCTATTGCAGTTTCACGGTGATTTTTATTGTATAGAATACCACAAGAAAGAGGTGGCTTGCAATGGATTGCTTTTCAATGCACTTTTTTTACAACCTCATATTGCTGTTCAAGAGGCTGTTTTTGATGAAATAGCGTTACTTTTTGGTCGTATAGAAGAGGAATTGGCATCGACTGATGAATATTCGGAAGCTGTGTTGCGCTCGTATTTGCAGCTTATTTTGGCACTTTCTAGCAAGGCTAAGAGTTTGCAGATAACTGATGTACCTTCACCACTCAACCATAATTTGCTTACCGATTTTCAGCAACTTGTAGAAACACATTTTATTACTCAGCGCGATTTGCCTTTTTACGCAGAAGCTTTGCATTTATCGGTTGATAGTTTTAGTAAAAAAATAAAAAGACAGCTTGGGAAGACACCACTACAGCTGTTGCAAGAGCGCTTGATACTCGAAGCTAAAAAACAACTCCATCTTACCTATAAATCTATCAAGGAAGTCGCCTATTATCTCAATTTTGACGACCCTTTCTATTTTAGCCGATTCTTCAAAAAACACGTAGGAGTTTCACCAAAAGAATTTAGAGAAAGCGTAGGGATTTCAATCGTGGCTGAAAAATCTATGTAATAAACTTTTTTATCCATTTTTAAGTGCCGAAAAAGCTGTATCTTTGCACCCGAAAATCAAGTAATTTTTTAAACAACATTTATTATGCAAAAATTATTATCATTTTTGGCGGGCAGCGAACGCTGTTTTGTAAACTACATTAGGGTAGCTATTTTTATTGTAATGGCTTGGATAGGAGGGCTAAAAGTTTGCCAATATGAGGCTGATGGTATAGTGCCTTTTGTTACCAATAGTCCGTTTATGAGTTTTTTCTATAATAATTCAGGCAAAACAGCTATTGATGAGAACGGCGTAACAGGAGCTGCTAACAAAGGTAAAGAAGTTGCGCAGTACAAATTGCACAAAAACCCAGAAGGGAAGATGGTACAAGCCAATATAGATTGGCACAAAGAGAACGGCACTTATGGATTTTCATACGGTTTAGGTGCTTTTATATGCCTAATAGGCTTGCTTACACTGCTCGGTATATGGAGTCCTAAAATAGGTGTAATAGGTGGTTTGCTTACTTTTGGAATGAGCATCGTAACTCTTTCTTTTTTGATAACTACTCCAGAGGTATACGTACCTAACTTGGGTGGCGACTTGCCAACTCCAGCGTATGGTTTCCCTTATTTATCAGGCGCAGGGCGATTGGTTCTTAAAGATGTCATTATGTCGGCAGGGGGGCTTATAGCAGCTTCGGAGGCAGCACGCCGCTTGCTAAAGAAACAGTCTTAAATAGAGAATCATAGTTAAAATTTCATATACACTTAAAAGGTATTTCGTACACTAAAACGGTTTGCGAAATACCTTTTTTAATTTAATAAGCCTGATGATTTAGCCGAAATAGAGAGTAAATGATATGGCAAGGTAGCTAAGCTGGCAATCCCTTTTAGTATTTAAATTTGGTAGTGAGCAGAATATTTTGTACTTTTGCTACGAATTTAATATTTTTAATGTATTACACAATAAGAAAACTTCTTATTGTTTGATTTGAAAAGATTTGTGAGACTTCTGCCGCGCAGCCACTTTACATAGTAACAAAGAAATATGGAAAAAACAATTACAAATATCAATCAGTTAGACCTCGTAAGTGGGATATACACCTATGCTGATTATCTTCTTTGGAAGTTTGAAGAACGTGTAGAGCTCATCAAAGGCAAGATATTTAAAATGTCGGCTCCCACAGTATATCACCAACGTATAGTGCGAAAACTCTCAACAGCGATAGATATATTTTTAAAAGGAAAAACTTGTGAAGTATTCATAGCTCCTTTTGACGTACGTTTACCTAATAAAAATATAACCGTAAATAATATATATACAGTGGTTCAGCCCGACCTTTGTGTAGTATGCGATCTAGAAAAGATAGACGCCAAAGGCTGCGTAGGTGCTCCCGATTGGGTGATAGAAATTCTTTCACCAGGGAACTCTAAAAAAGAAGTACGTTATAAATATCAGCTTTACGAAGAAGCAGGAGTACGAGAGTATTGGGTAGTACGCCCCGAAGAAAATGAAATAAACGTATACGTATTGGAAGAAGGTGCTTTTCGTGCTCTACCACCCTTTGTAAAAGGCGATATAATAAACCCTATCATATTTCCTGAACTGCGCATAGATACAGACGAGTTATTTTAAAAAACTACTACCTCCTTACATTATAAAGCTATGAAAATATATTTTCAAAAAACAATTTTCTAAGAAATAAAACAACTCTAAGAACTGATTGTTAAGCTAAATACTATTTTAATTGTTAATTATTAATTTTAAAAAAAATGCTTCTTTTCTTTAAAAACGCACAGAATACTATTTATGTGGTTGCTACTGAGGTGGCTTTAGATAACGAACAACTTGCAAAACTCAAATGGCTTTTTGGTAATGCCGAGCAGTTGCCTTCGCCTACACTCGAGGGCTTTTTTGTAGGTCCGCGTGTAGCAATGATTACCCCGTGGAGTACTAATGCCGTAGAAATAACACAGAATATGGGCATTGAAGGAATTACTCGTATTGAGGAGTTCAGAGAGGTTGCGCAAGACTTTACCGATTTTGACCCAATGCTTTTTGAAAAATACAAAGGGCTTACTCAGGAGAGTTTTACGATAAACATAGAGCCACAAACAACTGTAGAGATAGATAATATTCAGGCGTATAACGAGCAAGAAGGACTTTCGCTGAGCGCCGAAGAGGTTGCTTACTTAGAGCAACTATCTGAAAAACTTGGTAGAAAACTTACCGACTCGGAAGTGTTTGGATTCTCTCAAATCAACTCAGAACACTGCCGTCACAAAATTTTTAATGGTACTTTTGTTGTTGATGGTCAAGAAAAACCATCTACCCTTTTCAAACTTATTAAAAAAACTTCACAAGAACACCCTAATAACATCGTTTCGGCTTATAAAGACAATGTAGCTTTTGTAAAAGGCGCTACCGTAGAGCAGTTTGCTCCTAAAACAAGCGATAAACCTGATTTCTACGAAGTAAAACCCTTTGAGGCTGTACTTTCGCTGAAAGCTGAAACTCATAACTTCCCTACAACAGTAGAACCTTTCAACGGAGCCGCTACGGGCTCGGGTGGCGAAATACGCGACCGCCTTGCTGGAGGACAAGGCTCTTTGCCTTTGGCTGGTACTGCTGTTTATATGACTGCCTACCCTCGATTAGAAGAAGACCGCCCTTGGGAGCAAGGAATGGCAGAACGCAAATGGTTGTATCAAACCCCAATGGATATACTTATCAAGGCTTCTAATGGGGCAAGTGATTTTGGTAATAAATTTGGTCAGCCACTTATTGCAGGCTCAGTTTTCACATTTGAGCACGAAGAAGGTGGTCGCAAATTAGGCTTCGATAAAGTGATTATGCAAGCGGGGGGTGTAGGCTACGCCAAAGCCTCACAAGCTATAAAACACACGCCTAAAGAAGGCGATAAGATTGTAATATTAGGTGGTGAAAATTACCGCATCGGTATGGGTGGGGCTGCTGTGTCATCAGCCAATACAGGGGCTTTTGGCACGGGAATTGAACTCAATGCGGTGCAACGTTCTAACCCCGAAATGCAAAAACGCGCTGCCAATGCTATCCGCGCAATGGTAGAGTCTGACGAGAATCCTATTGTTTCTATACACGACCACGGCGCTGGAGGGCATTTGAACTGTCTTTCAGAGCTTATTGAGGAAACCGGTGGTAAAATAGACTTAGATAAACTGCCTGTGGGCGACCCAACCTTATCGGATAAAGAAATTATAGGCAACGAATCGCAAGAGCGTATGGGCTTAGTACTGCCCGAAGAAGCTATTGCTAAACTAAAAGCCGTTGCCGACCGCGAACGTGCTCCGATGTATGAAGTAGGAGTAGTAACTTCCGACCATCATTTTAGTATCTCTTCCGAAAAGAAAAATACAAAACCTTTAGACTTAGACCTTTCGGCGCTCTTTGGTAGCTCTCCCAAAACAATAATGACCGACAAAACTGTCGCTACAACCTACCAAGGGCTTACCTATTACCAAAGTCAGCTGCGCACTTATCTTATGCAAGTGTTGCAATTGGAAAGTGTAGCTTGTAAAGATTGGCTTACCAACAAAGTAGACCGCTGTGTGGGCGGTCGAGTAGCGCAACAACAATGTGTGGGGGCATTGCAGCTTCCCCTTAGCGATGTAGGGGTAATGGCTTTGGACTATCAGGGTAAAGAGGGCGTTGCTACAAGCATAGGGCATTCGCCACTTACAGCGCTTATTAGCCCCACAGCAGGCAGCCGCAATGCTATTGCCGAAGCACTTACAAATATTGTTTGGTCGCCTATAAAAGGTGGTTTGCAAGGAGTGTCGTTATCAGCCAACTGGATGTGGGCTTGTCGCAATGCTGGTGAAGATGCACGCTTGTACGAAGCGGTAGAAGCGGCTTCAGATTTTGCGATACAATTGGGTATCAATATTCCTACCGGTAAAGATTCGCTATCGATGAAACAAAAATACCCTCAAGGGGGTGATGTGATAGCTCCGGGCACTGTCATCATTTCGGCAGTAGGACATTGTACTGATATTCAGAAAGTAGTACAGCCTGTATTTAAAAACGAGGGAGGCAATATTTATTATATTGATTTTTCGTCAGATAACCTTAAGTTGGGTGGTTCGGCTTTTGCCCAGATACTTAATAAGATAGGTGATGAAACGCCTACTATTGCTGATAGTAATTACTTCAAAAAAGCCTTCAATACACTGCAAAATCTTATAAATGAAGACAAAATACAAGCAGGGCACGATATTAGTAGCGGGGGACTTATCACTACGCTCTTAGAAATGTGTTTTGCCGATAGTACTATAGGGGCTGAGGTGAACCTTACTTCTATTGCTACTGAAAACGACCTTATCAAAGTAGTTTTTGCTGAAAATGCAGGAGTAGTGATACAAGCTAATGAAGATATTGAACCTATTTTGAAAGAAAATGCTATTAAATGGGCTAAAATAGGTAAAGTAACTACCACTCCTACTTTGAAAATAGCTTATTTTGAGGATACTCACGAATTAGATATTGCTGAATTGCGTGATGTATGGTATCTAACTTCTTACCTATTAGACAAACAACAAACAGCAAACGACAAGGCTACAGAGCGTTATCAGAATTATTCAGAACAGCCTCTGCAATACGTTTTCCCTGCACACTTTACGGGTGAGAAACCCGAGCGTCCGCAAGGAAAACGACCCATAGCAGCGGTGTTGCGTGAGAAAGGTAGCAATTCCGAACGCGAAATGGCTAATGCTTTGTATTTAGCAGGCTTTGATGTAAAAGATGTGCATACCACCGACCTTATCAGTGGGCGTGAAACCTTAGAAGATGTACAATTTATCGGAGCGGTAGGAGGCTTCTCCAATTCCGATGTTTTGGGCAGTGCCAAAGGTTGGGCAGGGGCGCTTCTTTACAACGAGAAAGCTAAAAAAGCTTTAGATAATTTCTTTGCTCGCCCTGATACATTATCAGTAGGTATTTGTAATGGTTGCCAGCTATTTATGGAATTGGAGGTTATCAACCCTGAACACCCAGAACACGGAAAAATGCAACATAATGATAGCCATAAGCACGAAAGTGGGTTTGTATCGGTAGTGATTCCCGAAAACAACTCGGTGATGTTATCAAGCCTTGCAGGCAGTACTTTAGGGGTGTGGATTTCGCACGGCGAAGGTAAATTCCACTTGCCGTTAGAAGAAAACGCTTATAATATTGTAGGTAAATACGCTTATGAAGAGTACCCTGCCAACCCTAATGGCTCAGATTATAATGCAGCTATGTTATCCGATAAATCGGGAAGACATTTGGTAACGATGCCTCATATAGAGCGTTCAGTATTCCCTTGGCAATGGGCTTATTATCCAAATGAAAAAACAGCAGTAAGTCCTTGGTTAGAGGCGTTTATCAATGCCCGCAAGTGGATTGAGGCGCGTAATAACCAATAAGAATGGTAAATAAAATCTTAAAGCAATACGTTTTCATAAGTTTAAAATTACGCTAAAAGGGGCTTTATAAGCCCCTTTTGTATTAATCTTTTGTTAAACTTGAAAATATGCTTGACAAGTTATGATTTATTCGTACCTTTGCAACGCAATGAGGGTGGTAGCTCATTGTAAACTTCAAATAATAGTTTTCATAATTTAAAGTTTTGGTTGGTTAATGGAAAAGTCCGATAATTTTTTTATCGGACTTTTTTTTTGCTACTATTTTATAGTTCGTAGGTATTCTAATATCTCTCGTGCTTGCTGTTCGCTAAGCCTTTGATTTAGCATTATACTACCATATTCTTCAAATTGAGCCTTAGCAATAGGGTCTTCCTTTATCATTTGTTCGGGGTTCAGAATCATATTCATTATCCACTCAGGGGTACGATACTCTGTAAGCCCTGCCATAGCAGGCCCCATCATTCGGCGTTTAGGCTGGTGGCAACCCATACAGTATTGTTTAAAGGTCTCTTCACCTTTGGCAGCCATAGCAGCATCGGGGCTGTCCGATAGAGGAGGGGTAATCGTTTTTACACTGCCAATACCTTTATTAGTTTCCCAATTGGGGTATTCGGTAGGTTTGATAGTCGCCTCTTGAGTAGCTGGGGGGGTATTGGTAGCCGCTTGGCTTGCGTTGTCGGTTGGGGTGTTGTTGTTAGTACCTCCCCCACAGGCTGTCAGTATAGCCATTAGGGAGAGTGTTAAAAAGTGTTTTTTCATTTGTTGTTTTTTAGTTATCGTTATTACAGTAGTTTTACAGCTTCTTTAGCAAAGTAGCTTGCGATAATATCAGCTCCGGCACGTTTTATACTCACTAGTTGCTCCATCATCACAGCATCGTGGTCTAGCCAACCATTGGCAGCAGCAGCTTTAAGCATAGCGTATTCGCCAGATACTTGATAAACAGCTACAGGCACTTCACTCATATTTTTCACTTCGCGTACAATATCTAAGTAGCAAAGTCCCGGTTTTACCATTACTATATCAGCACCTTCTTCTATATCCATACGAGTTTCGCGTAGTGCTTCCAAGCGGTTGTGATAATCCATTTGATAGGTTTTCTTATCTTTAGGAATATCATTTTGGTCTACAGGGGCACTATCTAAGGCATCGCGGAAAGGACCATAGAAAGCAGAGGCGTATTTAGCACTATAAGCCATAATCCCTACGTTTTCAAAGTTGTTATCTTCTAAGGTTTCACGTAGGGCAAGGATACGCCCGTCCATCATATCACTTGGAGCGATAAAGTCAGCACCAGCTTGTGCGTGCGATAGAGCCATTTGGCATAGTGCATTTACAGTAGGGTCGTTTACGATTTGTCCGTTTTCTATGATACCATCGTGCCCGTAAATAGAGTAGGGGTCAAGCGCCACATCGGTCATTACCAACATTTGTGGTACAGCGTCTTTGATAGTTTTGATAGCACGCTGCATCAATCCGTTAGGGTTAGCAGCTTCAGTACCTTTGTTATCTTTCAGGTTATCAGGTACTTTTACGAATAGTAATACAGCTTTTAGTCCCAAGTTCCACAATTCCTTTACTTCTTTAGCAAGCAAATCGAGGCTATAGCGGTAATAGTTAGGCATAGAGGCAATTTCTTCTTTTATGCCACTTCCTTCTACTACAAAAAGAGGAACTAAAAAGTCGTCAGGGGTAAGGATGGTTTCTTTTACTAAGCTGCGCACAGTTGCACTTTGGCGCAAGCGGCGATTACGTCTTAATGGATACATTTTTAATAATTTATATGGTTAAATAAAATTTGCGTTATATATTGGCAGTGCGTATTTTATCAAAAAAGAGGCTTACTTCGCGTTTGAATATACTGATGGGGTAACTATGTGCCATCGTATTGATAAGATGCACTTCCAGTGTTTGGTGAGGTGTTAGGTCATTTTGTAAGATGTTGAGAGACTGCCAAGGGTTGATAACCGTATCTTGCAGACCTATAACTATTTGCATATAAGCTGCATAGTGCGGATTGGTAGTAATAGTAAGTGGCAGTTCTTCTTTGTAAGTGAGGGCAGGGTTGAATAGCAAGCACGGTTTTAGCAGAGTTTGAGCCAAGTAGTAAGCCACCAAGCCGCCTGCGCTACTACCTATAATAGCCGTAACGTTGCGGTATTTTTCTTGTAAGAGTTCGTACAAGTTAGGTGTATTGCGATAGTCTAAGTGAGGAGCGTGTATGTTGCCATAGAGAGATAGCACAGCCCTGCGGTCGTCTTGCAGCGTGCTATCAAGCCCGTGCAAATAAAGGATTTCATTAGTTTCAGTTACCATATTTATAGGTTTTGTTGGGCAAAGATACAAAATAATTATTAATAATCAATGTTTAATGATTAATTTTACCGCATCGCCAATTCAAAATTCAAAATTCTTCCCAGCGAAGGTTGAGCGAAGGTTGAGCGAAGGTTGAGCTAAGGATAAGCGAAGGATAAAAGTGCGTAGCCCCATATGCAACAAACCTTTACTATTAAAAAGATTGCATATTAAAAAAAAATCATTACCTTTGCATTGCTAATTATATAATGCACTTTTATTTATGAAAAAAAGAACCCTATTAGTTATTATAGCCATTATCTTGCTGATAGTTATACTTATAGCAGGTAAAAAAGCAGGCTGGTTTGGCGAAGAAAACCCCGCTGTAGCAGTCGAGGTACAAAACGTCTCTATCGGTAACCTTACCCAAAAAGTATCTGCTACAGGAAAAATACAACCCGAATTAGAAATAAAAATCTCTTCCGAAGTATCAGGCGAAATTATAGAACTACCCATAAAAGAAGGTCAATTAGTAAAAAAAGGCGACCTATTAGTGCGCATCAACCCCGATATTTACCAATCTGGGCTCAACCGCGTAGTCGCTACCCTCGAAACCGTGCGCTCCTCTCTTAGGCAAGCCGAAGCCAACTTCAAAGAGGCTCAAGAAAGCTACAACCGCAATAAAGTTTTGTTTCAAAAAGGAGTCATTTCAAAATCCGATTGGGATAAAGCCGTGTCGGGCTACGAAGTAGCCAAAGCTACCCTCGAATCAGCTAAATACAACGTGCAAAGCGCAATGGCAAGCGTAAACGAAGCACAAGATAACCTAAAAAAAACAGTGATTTATTCACCCACTGATGGAACTATTTCCAAACTAAATGTCGAACTAGGCGAACGTGTGGTAGGTACTATACAAATGTCAGGAACAGAAATTATGCGTGTAGCCAACTTAGGTAGTATGGAGGTAGAAGTAGATGTAAATGAAAACGACATCGTAAAAGTAAAAGTAAACGATACCGTAAATGTAAATGTAGATGCCTACCTAAAACGAACCTTCCAAGGAAGCGTTACCAATATCGCCAATACCGCCAATAGCACCTCCAGTGTAGACCAAGTGACCAACTTCAAAGTCAAAATCCATATAAAAGAAAGCTCCTACCAAGACCTCATAGCAGGAAAAAGCGCAGGTTATTCACCCTTCCGTCCTGGTATGACCGCTACGGTAGACATCCTCACCCAAACCAAAAAAAATATAGTCATCGCCCCCATTAGTGCTATTATAGTGAAAAAACGCTCCGAAATAGATGCCAATACCCCCCAAGACCAAGCCGATAAACGACAAGAAGCCGTTTTTGTAGTTCAAGACGGAAAAGCGCTATTGCGTGCGGTAGATACTGGCATTCAGGATAATACTAATATTGAAATAATATCAGGGCTTGCCAAAGACGAACAGCTTATCGTAGCACCTTACGAAGCAATTACAAAACAACTGAAAAACAACGACCTAGTAGAACTTAAATCTAACAAAAAATAATCAGATGAATATTTTCAAAGTTTTTCTTATCAATAGTTTGCTACTATTGCCTTTGTTGGGAGCAGCCCAGCAAGATGAGGATGATGGTATGATTGCAAGCACTAAAACAGCAACACTTACTAAAGGCATCAATACCAAATATTTGGAAGACCAAATATACGTGGGACTCACTTATAACTATTTAGCAAATAAAGCTACCAATGTAGTGCAGCACAATCTTTCGTATGGCATTAATTTTGGTTTTATTCGCGATCTTCCTATCAACGAAAAACGAAATATCGGCTTTGGTGCAGGTTTAGGATTAGCTTACGACATAGTGTACAACAATATGGTTGTCAATAAAATAGATGGTAATTATACTTATAGTATTGTAGAACATTTCAGAGATCAGAATATTAGTCGAAATTATTTTCGTACCTATTCCGTGGAACTACCCATAGAATTCCGTTACCGTACCTCCACCCCCCAAAGCCATAAGTTTTGGCGTATCTACACAGGAGCTCGCTTGTCCTATATTTTTAGTGCCACCAGCCTCTATACCACCAATGAAGTATCCCTATTTTTTGATAATTTTGATATAATGAGGAGTTTTCAGCTGAAACCTTATATTGCTTTTGGTTATAATGCCCTAAACTTTTTTGTGCAATACAACGTAACCCCCTTGCTGAAAAATACCTACACTACCGATGGAACAAATCTAAAATCCAACATATTACAAATAGGTTTAATGTTTTATATTTTATAAATGGAAGAAAATATCACACGCTGGCGACTTATTTTGGGGCAAGACACCCGCGCTACCGAAGGCGCTACCCTCAACGAACAACAATCGTTGATGGACGCTACTCTCGCCGCTCTTTATGACGATACCGATGGCAAAGGAGATAACGGAAGTGGCAAACGCTCGGCAGGCTTGGGAAGTTCCGCTCCCAACCTCGCCAAATGGCTCACCGATGTACGTACTTTCTTCCCACCCGATGTGGTAAGCGTCATACAAACCGATGCCATTGAACGCAAGGGACTTACCAAACTGCTTTTTGAACCTGAAACACTCAAAAACGTAAAGCCCGACATCGCAATGGTAAGTACACTAATGGCGCTAAAAGGACAAATACCTGCAAAATCAAAAGATACAGCGCGCGAATTGGTAAAACAAGTAGTAGATGATATAATGAAGCGTATGGAACAAGACCTGCGCCGTGCTGTTACAGGGGCTCTCAACAAAAAAGCGCATACTCCTATTGCCAACTTTGCCTCTACCGACTGGAAACGCACCATACAACGCAACCTGAAAAATTACGATACAGCTACCAAACGATTGATACCCGAAAAATTCTATTTCTTTGAGCGTACCCAGAAACAGAAGAATTGGAACGTGATTTTAGATATAGACCAGAGTGGCTCTATGTGCGACTCAATTATCTATTCATCGGTAATGGGCTCTATCTTTGCAAGTATGCCAGCACTTGATACCCACGTAGTGGTTTTTGATACCGAAATTACCGACCTTACCGAAATGTGCAGGCAAGACCCTGTGGATATGCTCTTTGGAGTACAATTAGGCGGCGGTACCGACATCAACAAATCAGTAGCCTATTGCCAAACACTCATCGAGAACCCTCGCAAAACAATGTTTATCCTCATCTCCGACCTATATGAGGGAGGCGTACGCGCAGGATTATTGCGCCGTTTGAACGAAATGCACCAAGACGGTGTAAAAGTAATCGTACTTTTAGCCTTATCAGATAGCGGTCGCCCCGATTACGATGAGAATTTAGGAAAAGAAATCAGCAAACTCGGCATCGCCTGCTTCGCTTGCACCCCCGATCGCCTTCCCGAACTGGTAGAAAACGCCCTCAAAGGCAACGACCTTAAAAAGTTTGAAAGCAAAAACAACAAGTCAATAAGCTAAAATTAATTACCTCAAAAACTAAAAGATGAAAAAGCACTCTAAAGTTTGGAACGAAATCAAGACTAACGACTCTTGGTCTATATTTAAAATAATGGGCGAATTTGTACACGGGTATGAACAAATGAGCTCTATAGGTCCTTGTATATGTATTTTTGGTTCAGCGCGTATACAGCCCGATAATCCTTATTATCAGCTCACTACACGCATAGCACAGCGCATTGTTGATGAAGGCTTTGGCATCATCACAGGTGGAGGACCCGGCATTATGGAAGCGGGTAACAAAGGCGCTCACCTTGCAGGAGGAGTATCCGCAGGACTTAATATTGATTTGCCTTTTGAACAAACAAATAACGATTATATAGACCACGATAAAAATATTAAGTTTAACTACTTTTTTGCCCGAAAAGTAATGTTTGTGAAGTATTCCAAAGCATTTATAGCAATGCCTGGTGGTTTTGGTACCCTCGATGAACTTTTTGAGACCATTACACTTGTACAAACCCACAAAATAGAGCAAATACCCATTATTTTAGTAGGTACTGAGTATTGGAAAGGACTTTTAGACTGGATAAGAGAAGTGTTATTGCAAAAGTTTAGCAGTATAAACGCCGAAGATCTCCATTTACTACACTTAGTAGATACCGAAGACCAAGTTATCAAAGTAATAGAAGACTTTTATAACAACAACCACAAAATGAATCCTAATTTTTAAGAGAATAAAATCTTTGATAAAATATTAATATTATGAGTGTTGCAGTTTTGATACCAGAACATAAAGTTCATTTTGTAACCGATAATGAAGGGAATACATTGTCGGCAATAGTTCCCATAGAAGAATATAATAGAATGATAAAAATTGTGGAACAATATTATGAAGATGAAGAGTTTACAGAAGAAGAATTAAGAAGAATAGCCTTATCGCATCAGCAAGCAAAAGAAGGAAAACTAATAAAAAGTGAAGAAGTTTTTAAAATGTTGAGAGCAGAATATGGAGGTAAATTGGACTAATGAGGCTATAGAAAGCCTTAGAGAAACACTTTCTTATTGGAGTGAGAGAAACCATAGTGATGTATATTCCAATAAAATTATAGATGAGGTAGAAAGCATAGAAACCTTTTTAAAAGAAAAACCTACACAACTTTCAAGATTTATAGAAAAAATAAAGTTGTATAAAATACTTATTATGAAAGGAAAATTTGCCTTGTATTATGATTTTATAGAAGAAGAGAATGTTATTATCATAAAGTTCTTTAGAAGTACAAAACAAAAACCTATTGGAGAGTAGAGACGATTTTCAAAATTTTCCCTATCCCTTCCTACTACTTTACCCCCAGTTTACGCCAAAAGAAAGTCGGTAAACTACTCCATCTCTCACAAGTCCCATAAAAACTTCAAAAAAAATACTATTGAAAATCAGCGATTTAAAAAATAATTATAAAAAAGTTTGTAAAAAATTTGGAGATTAAAAAAAACGCCGTAC
>NZ_KB291263.1:0-559 GCF_000318275.2 Capnocytophaga sp. oral taxon 332 str. F0381 | reverse complement strand
GTAACTGATTTGGGTGCGCCAACGTGTACGCCAACGCAGATAGCGGTAACGGTACAACCAGCGGCACAAAGCCGACCAGCGTTGAGCTTTACAACTTATTCGGCTACTTGCCACGGCGATCACAACGGATGGTTCAGTATGCAAGAAGTGAATGCTAATGGGGCAAACTTTAATTATAGCATACAGGGGCCTGTAGGGGCGACAGTACCAAGTGGTACGAACCTTAAGACAGCTATGGGCGCACAAGGCTTGAAGGCAGGCGTTTATACGATAACAGTAACTAATACTACCAGCCTTTGTGCAAGCACCTATACAATAACTATAGGTGAGCCAACAGCTATCACATTCAATACAGCATCAATTACGGTGAAGAGTTTTGGATGTGCTACAGGCACAAGTCAGCTAAGAGGTATGGCAGAAATAGATGTACCGATGGGCGCTATTAGTGGCGGTACGGGCAGCTATACGATATTGTACAGTGACAGCTATGGCGGTACAGGTTCGGGCACACACTATGCTTTAGGACAGAAAGCAGGAGGTGGGGTAACTGTAACGGTAC
>NZ_KB291262.1:0-1554 GCF_000318275.2 Capnocytophaga sp. oral taxon 332 str. F0381 | reverse complement strand
TCATTTTGTGCAATTCACTGGATTTCATAGCTTCGTGGACTTTTTGCTTAAAATAGTGTTCCTGCAGTAGGACTTTCTGTATCAAATCCATAAAAATCTTTTCTGACTTAATATTTTTATGACTACATTTACTACAGCAATATCCTTCTTTCCATTTTAAAAAAGCTACTTAGGCTTGTTCATACTTATCATTCCAAAGCCTAACATAGGAATATCTTTTAAAATAAAGAAATCAGTAACGGGAACTCCTTCTATATAGTAAAAGGTTTTAGCAGAAGTAAAAAGAAAACTCAAAGTAATAAGAAAAGTAATTGTACAACCTACAAAGGCTAATTTACGCACTATCGGAGAAAATATCCCTATTATCAGTGCTACTGCTATAGCTATCTCTATTACGCCGATGAGATTGGAAACTCCTTGCAAACTTAGAATTTTATAAAGCCATGATAGCAGGAAACTTTGTTCTACCAAGGATTTAATCCCCTCTGCCTCAGCATTTGTAAACTTGTATGCGCCTATCCAAAGTAGAATAGTTGCCACTCCAAAAAGACTGATGTAATACCCTATTTTGTAACATAGGGAGATACTACTATTTTTCATTTCTTGCGATTTATTATATTGCAAAGTTGCATTTTTTTCTATTAAAAACCTATACTATATACTAATAATTGGAGAATAAAAATCCTCCGTTGGGAAGAACTCCTTCTTTGTTTTCAAATCTTGGAGCTTAATGATATTTTTCTTGTCCTTATCTAAAAAAATCTTAAAAATTTCCTTTTCTTTCGTTTCATTATTTGTTAGTTCTACATTATCGCCAACAATTTTAACGGATTCAAAAATCGATGGATAATCCACAAAATCAGTATAATCCATACGAGGGGTAAGGTTTTTATCCAATTTAGCTCCTTTTTCTACAGAGTAAATTACTTTCTGAGCAGAAATAGGTTGCTTTTTATAAGAGCTTAATTCTTTAACCGACAGAAATTCAAGATTGATTTTATAAATCATCCTGTCTTCATTAGCGATAATAGAATCCTTTACTTCCATTCTCCATTGAAAAGCAAGCATCATATTATCTTCAAAAATCCTTCGGTAAGGAGATTTTTGCACTTTTTGTTTGGTAATTTTTTCAGGTGGTGGAGGAATAGATTTTTTCTTATTTTGTCCAAAAGCCACAAAGTGAGCTGCCACCATGACAATTAAAAGTAATTTTTTCATATTAATTAGATTTTATAAAGGTTTGTTTTTCAGCTAAATGATAGTAAGCCAACATTTTATAGTATAATTTTGCTGCTAAAAATATAGAGTTCCATATTTTCTGATGCATCTAAGAAAAGTTCAGGTCCTTTATCCGCTCCCTTTCCCCAAGTAGAAGTTCCACCATAGGGAACTGTTACAAGCATTACTTTTGAATTTTCTAATGTTGCATTTTCTTCTGGTATTCCTCATTTTTTATGTATTTAAATTTATTGAGGTGTCTATTTAGTTACATACTAATTGACTTTGGAAAACGGGAGAATGCTCTACAACTCTTTTCATTAATTTGTTAAAGAT
>NZ_KB291261.1:76932-123593 GCF_000318275.2 Capnocytophaga sp. oral taxon 332 str. F0381 | reverse complement strand
CACAAGGGGGGTGCGGAAAATACACCTACCCTATTTTTTAATAATAATTTGATAATCAAGTAATTAAAAATAAAATCTAATTTTTAAGCTCTTTTCTTCCTAATTATATATTATTATATATATAAATAAAAATAAGCACACACATTTTTTTCTTTCTGCATTTTTACCCAATCTGAGAGTATGATTTACCTTATTTTTAGTAACTATTTGTAAATTTGTTTTTAGGGGCAAGATGTGCCTTTGTATATACACAGTTTTTGCAAAACGGTATACAAAGGCGCATCTTGCTTTTTAGTCTTCTATCTCAAAAACTTGCCTGCGGCTGTATTTTTGTGAAAGAAAACTAAAAAGGGGAAAAAACTTCGGAACTCGTTTTTTCTTTCTATAGGAAATTTAGTTTTAGTTTTTGAGTTCCCAAAAGAACTCAAAAAAGCAAATAGGCTGATAAAAAACAGAAAAAAAGCACTGTACTATATCGTTCAAATTTGTTCAATATAGTACACTACTTTCAAATATGCTTTACTATATCGTTCAAATATGTTCAGTATAATAAACCCCTATTGCACAGCAAAAAAAACCTTTTTTACTTTGCCTCGAAAAACAGATAAAACCTTGAAAGAAAACTACTCTACACATAAGAACAAACATATTATTCTCCGAGTGAGTGAATCCCAAAAACAACACTGGAAAAAACTATGTGCAGAAAGAAAGATTACCCTTACTGATTTGCTAACAAGTGCTGTCGAGGGTAAGATGAGTTCTCAGGAACAACGCGAGGTTTTAAAGTTCATTGAAAAACAGGATAATATCTTTGCTAAGATTGAAAACAATATCAACCAGTTTGCCTATTTAGCTAATGCCAAAAAAGAAGTCTACCGAGATGAACTGATAGCCTTCACAGAACGTTTAGACCAGATTGTTAAACTTAAAGCAGAGCAAAACAAAATCTTTATACAGATTTATAAACTCATAGCTGCCAATGATAGTCAAAATACTAAACTCAGCAAGCAAAGACTTTCACGGGGTGAAGTACAACGACAAGAAGATTAACAACGAAAAGGGCGAGCTGATGCTAATGAAAAACTTTCCGTCTTTCATCAATGCCCAAAGCTCACAAGAGGAGGTTCGTAATTATCTTAAAAGTATTTCACAAAGCAACCGAAGCAAAAAACCTCAGTTTCACACTGTCATTTCTACTAAATATCAGGAACACTCTAAAGAGCAGCTTACAGCTATAGCCGATGAGTTTATGAAAAATATGGGATATGAAAGTCAGCCTTATATAGTGGTTTTTCATAAGGATACCGAAAATAACCACGTGCATATTGTCTCCTCAAGGGTAGATAAAGAGACGGGTAAAAAGATTAATGATAGCTTTGAGAAACTTAAATCACAGCAAGCATTAACATTAGCTATTGAAAAAGTTTTAGGTGTCAACCGTATTGCTAAACTAGATAAACTACTACAGTATCGCTTTAGCAACTTACAGCAGCTTGATAAATTATTAGAACGACACGGTTTTAAACTTTCACAAAGTGAACAGAATTCTAATCAATTACAAATACTACATAACGGAGTAGTACAAAAAACTTTATTAGCAGACCAACTACCAATGCAGGATAAACCTAAAGCTGATAAGCGAGCTCAACAGATAAAGTCCTTTATTGAAAAGTATCAACAGATGTACAGCAATAAAGTTTTTAAAGTAGTAGATGATAGAGCTGAAAAAGGGCTATATCCCAAAGAACATCAAGGAGTACCTAAGATAGAATTTACTAGTGAGCTCCAAGAAAAATTAAAAAATATATTTGGAATAGATATAATATTCCATCATAAAGATGATAAATTACCTTTTGGATATACACTTATTGATAATAAAACACAGCAAGTGTATAAAGGTAGCGAAATTATGAAGCTCAAAGAAGCTTTTGAATTAACCAATAGTAATATTGATAAAAAGAGCTTTGAACGATTAAAGGATTATAATTTAAGTTCTTACAAAGAAAAGCAAATCTTATCACAGCATTTGAATAAAAAAGGAGTACAAGCTGAACCTTTTATGTTCTTTGAAAATAAGCGACTTAAAAACAATAAATCCGATTTTCAACAGATTAAAGCAGATGTAATCCAACATCTTAAGGCTCTTAAAAACGACAGCTTTGTAGTCTTAGAAAAAGATAAAAATGGTGATTACTATGCTATTCATCAACGATTTCATCAAATACATAGCTTACAAAGCCTTATAGGTAGTGAAGCCTACCAAAATTTTATAAGCCAACAAGAGAAATCAACTAATGAAGCAAAAGTTATAACTATTAATGATAATACCTCTGGAACAGGAAGCGATACTGACATCAATCACAGAGAAAGGGTAAATGTTTCAGAGGTTTTAAAAGTCGCTTTAAAAAGCACTGAACATGCTCTTAAAACGCTATTAAGCTCTGGGGCCCCCGTAGGGCGAGATAATACCGAAAACGAACTGAAAAAACGCCGTAAAAAAAGATAATAAAATGATCATCACATTTGCAACCCAAAAAGGAGGGGTAGGTAAAACAACTTTAGCAGTTGCTTTTGCTAACTACCTAACAATAACAAAGAAAGAAAAGGTAAAAGTTTTTGATTTTGATTATCAAAAATCCTTTTACCAAAAATGGGAAGAAGATAAATTCTTACAATTTCCTGAACTCTATGAAGTAGAAATTATAGATGGAGAGCAAAATACCATTGACGGACAAGATATTGCCGATATGAAGCAAAGCGAAACATACTATATATTTGACCTAGCAGGTACATTAGACGGAAGATATATGGAGTTACTTATCTATAGCGACTTTATAGTTATACCTTTTGAATATTCTGATGTATCAACTAAATCTACAATGGTATTTATCAATTTATTAGGAATGATAGAAAGCCAAGCTAATAGAGTGTTTTTACGTTCTAAATACGACAAAGGCTATACATACAAAAACCAACCAGCAATGGACGAAGAAATAAGTCAATACGGATACCTATTACCAACTCCTGTGTATAAACGCAATGATTTACAAAGTATCAATACCCGTAGGCTCTCTTACGAGCAACGCTCAGCCGTAAAGCAAACATTTGAAGAACTAATACAATACATCAATGACAACAACATCTAAAGCTAATAACAAACCTATTAAACTACCTTTTGAAATTCAATTGAATAGAAAGTACAACGAAATAAATGCTGATTATTTTGTCAGTGATTGGACAGAACACCAGGACGAAAGAAGAGAGCGAACTATAAGTATGTGTAATGACCTACATATTGAGCTCGGAAAATTTAGCACCTTTGAAATTAAACTTGATGAAATTATAGATTTAGGATTGCGTTACGCACTTTCTAAACGCGAATTTCGTAGTATGATAGCTAAAGTTATCATTTCAAAAGGTATTGTTTAAATATATAAATCAGAACAAAAATGGTAACACGTTTCTTTATCATAACATTTTTTGTCTATGTAATTTATTACTTGGCAATGTTAATTTATGATGTGTATTTGCGAAAAGAAAAATCAGTGCCAGATGAAGAAGATAAACAAGAGTTTTCTTTGGCAGAAATGGCAGATAATACTATTACTAATGTTGATTTTGACGAAGTAGAACAAATGACTACTAGCTCAAAGATAGAAGTAAATGAAAATGACATTTTTTCTTCTGCAACTGATAGTGAAAATACAGATGAGCCTTCATCTGAAAATTTAGAAGCTTTAAAGAGAAAATTTGAGGAAGAAGAACACTTAGATGATAATGAGGGAGGGCAAACAGAAGTATTCACTCCTATCAATAAGGAAGAAATCTTAAAAAGAGATAATGAACGTTTTAAAAATTTACTGAGCTTAGCTGAAACTAATGTACAAGTGATATTTAATGAAAGTGAAAATGGAGGGTATAAAACTTTTAAAGCTCAGCCTAAAACTAATGTGTAATTTTAATTTTTTTTCAATATGATTAATATTAATACTAATCGACCGTTAGTAACAAGAAAACGGCTACTACTCTTGTTACTATTAACATTGTTTGTAGCCAACACCGATATGTATGCGCAAGGTGCAAGTGCTATCACACAAGCCACGAATACAATCAAAAGCTATTGGACTCCTTTAAAGACACTTATTTGGATGATTGGTGCCATAGTAGGACTCATAGGTGGTTTACGTATCTACAATAAGTGGACTAATGGAGACCAAGATATCAACAAAGAAATTCTTGGTTGGGGTGGGGCTTGTTTATTCCTCATTTTAGTACCTGTGTTTGTAGGAGCATTCTTTGGTTTATAAACTAATTACCTAACCTATGGAATTTTACCTGTACAAGGGGCTTAAAAAACCCCTTGTCCTTTTTGGACTGAAAGATAAGTATATTTATCAAGCTTTAGCTTGTGCAGCATTTGGTATTATTTGTTTAGCAGCTTTACCAAGCCTTATAGGATGGATAGGCTTTCTTATAGGAGCTGCCATTGCAGGTGGAGGAGTGTGGTACATTTTCTATCGTCAAGATAATGTAGGGCTCTATACTAAACAGAAAAACAATGAGGAATTACATATTTTTCCTAAACGCTTTAAAGTAAAAAGAAATGAAAACAAAAACGTTTAATTTTCCCTTTATTGGTTATGATTACGGGCAAGAACACGGATGGAAGTTCGATTGCCTTATAGGGCAGTATGGCAATCCTGTAATAGGTATTCGCATCAAAAATATTGTAGAACAATATTCTGCCGACCCCGATCGTTACGAGCAGTTTCATACCGTTTTAAACCAAGTCATTGCTATTATAGGTGAAAATCACATCGTACAGAAGACTGATATTTTTGCTAAAAAGATATATGTAGCCGAAAAAGAAAATACCTATCTGCAACAAAAATACTCTGAACATTTTAGTGGGCGTACTTACAAAACTATTGATACCGTCTTGTTATTTACGGACTTGCTTGATAACAAAAAAAGTAAATATAAGTTTTCTGAAAAAAACTATAAAGAGCTTCGTGATAAATGTGAAAAAGTATTTATGCTTTTAGAGCAAAATGAATGTACTCCTGAATGGTTGTTAGAAAAAGATTTTGAGTATTACATTGGGGGAATGCTCACTATGCAATTTTCCTCTATGCCTATATTTGACAATATTAAGTCTACTAATGAGTATTTACGTATCGGTAACTCTTTTGTAAAGACTATTAGCTTTGTCGATGTAGAGAATATAGAGTTACCTTCTCAAATAGGTACCTATACAGCAATGGGAGGAAATGGTACTGTATCTGATTTAGCTGTAGATAATTTTTCATTCTTAAATGAGTTAGAAAACTATCAAAGTATTGTTTATAACCAAGTTATTGCAATACCACCCCAAGTACAACGCCAACGAGAGCTTGAAAAGAAAAAGAAAAAACACGAAGGGGTGGCTAAAAGTGCTCCTTCTAATGCTATAGTAGCCGAAGAAATAGACACTCTATTACAAAACATAGCTGTAGATGGACAATTGATAGTAGACGCCCATTTTTCTTTAGTAATAGCTTGTGAAACTTTAGAAAAAATGGAAAAAACACAATCTACTATTGAAAACAAACTATTTACTAAAGGTATCATTATATCTAAAAATGCCTACAACCAAATGGAACTTTTTCGTGCTGCTATTATAGGTAATGCTGTAGAACTTAAAGATTATGATTTATTCACCACTACTAGCGAAGCAGGCTTGTGTTTTTTTTTTAAAGAGAGTTACCCCGTAAGTGAGAAGTCTAATTTCTATTTGCGTTTTGCAGATCGTCAAGGGGTTCCTTTAAAAGTAGATACTGCTGACTTACCTTATCAAACAGGACGTATAAATAACCGTAATAAGTTTGTTTTAGGTCCCTCCGGAAGTGGTAAATCATTCCTGATGAATAATATTGTAGAACAATACCTCACTTATAATTACGATGTAGTAATTGTTGATACAGGCGACTCCTATTCGGGAACTTGCTCTTACAAAGGAGGACGATACATACAATATACTGAAGAAAAACCAATCACTATGAACCCCTTTGCGGTAAGTAAAGAAGAGTTTAATATTGAAAAAACTGAATTTCTTACCAATCTTATATTCCTAATATGGCAAGGAGCGGATGCAACAGTGTCCCCTACACAAAAATCTGTTTTAGATAATGCCCTCCTTGCCTATTACCAACAACACTTTGAAGGACATACAGACTGGCATAAAGATAAAAATGATGAAGATTTATTGCTTTATCTAAATAAGTATAATGTATATGACGAAGATTTAAATTACGATGAAGAACAGACTTATTATGATGTATTAGGGCTTCCTTACAATGCTACTACTGATGAAATAAAAAAACGAGCACGTAAATTAATACAAGAATACCATCCCGATAAAAATCGTAATAAACAAGATTATAATCCTGAAAACTATTTTAAAATATATGAAGCTTATGATACACTTGCCGATGAGGAAAGGCGCAAAGCTTATAATGAAAGTGCCGCACTTATTATGGTACGCAACGAAAGAGAAGTAGCTATTATAGAAGAAGACGAATTAGGTAATGGTGATAGCCATAGAAGGCAGATTATTAAACAAATAAAAAAGATTGAAGATGATTTTAATGTACCTGCATTATCCTTTAATTCCTTTTATGAGTTTTGCGAAAAGTTCCTACCCGTGTATCTAAACAATCGACATCATAAAATCACAGAAGAAGAGTTTAATCTTCGCACATTTTTATTTGTGTTAAAAGACTTTTATAAAGGTGGGCGTTATGGTACTACACTCAATCAAAATGCAGATAACTCATTGTTTTATGAGCCTTTTATTGTTTTTGAGATTGATAATGTTAAGGATAACCCTAAACTATTCCCTATTGTTACCCTTATTATTATGGATACATTCATTCAGAAAATGAGATTAAGGAGTGATAGGCGCAAAGCACTAATTATTGAGGAAGCTTGGAAAGCAATCGCTTCTAAGTTAATGGGAGGATACATTTTGTATTTGTACAAAACAGTACGTAAGTTTTGGGGCGAAGCGGTAGTAGTTACCCAAGAGTTAGATGATATAATTGGTAATGCCGTAGTTAAAGACTCTATCATCAATAATTCAGATACTTTTATTCTGCTAGACCAAACCAAGTTTAAAGATAATTTTGACCGGATAGCAGCTTTGCTATCTCTTAACAAAGTAGAACAAAATAAGATATTTACTATCAATAATTTAGATAATAAAACAGGCAGAGGGCGCTTCAAAGAGTTTTATCTAAAACGTGGCCCACGAGGCGAAGTTTATGGTAATGAGGTATCAATGGAGCAGTATCTTACTTATACCACCGAAAAACCCGAAAAGTCAGCTATATTACACTATGTAAATGCTTTAGGTTCTTATGATAAAGCCTTAGATGCTTTTGTAGCTGATGTAAAAAAATATAAGGAAAAAACAGACGCTATATTCACACTGGTAAACCTTTATAAAAAACCATTAGACGACAAAATTGTAAAATTCTTTAAGGACTTTAAAAAAGAAAATCCTAAAGACACTTTAAAGAAATTTGACTTATACGTGAAAGAGCAAGACAAACCTCTTGCGGAAATAATTCCATAAAAAAAACCATATACTATGAAAAATAAAATATTACTCTCAACCCTTGCAATATTACCTTTTACAACTATAGCTCAAAATGTTTATGTTGATGCTGCTACATCACTTACACTAGAAATTTACGCTAATAGTATAGAAAAAGGACAAGAAAAAATTGAAAAAGAGCAAAATAAGCTACAAAAAGCTCAAGCTTTTATTGCTACTCAGTTAGCTGCTGCTAACAAAATTCAAGATAAAATATATCACGGGCTCTCTGAAGTATCTGGCACACTCCAAAATGGTATGCAAATTAAGCGAATAATTGAAGAAACAAAAGAATGCTTAGAATACCATAAAGAGGTAAATGATATGATACGTAAACACCCCCAATATGCTCCTTTTGCCCATAAAGCAATAAAAGGAGCTTATGAGCAAGCTTTACAATTAGGAGCTGAAATAGCAAGTGTAAAAACAGGAGGAAAAGAACATTTAGCTACTGCAGGAGATAGGTATATGTTACTAAGTAGTATAGAAAGTAAAGTTATAGGACTAAAACTATGGCTTCTTTCTATAAAATTAGCAATGGAAAATGTAATCAGAATAGGTGTTATCAGAGCATTAAACCCTTTTCAAAGTTATATAGATACTGATAAGGATATTATACAAAATATTTTAGAGAGATATAAAAACTTCTAATTTCAAAACAATGAGAAAATATAGTTATATCATAGGAATTTTTCTTTTAGCTTGTGGTGTCTCTTCATTTGGGGGTAAAAAAAAACCTGAGCCAAAAACCGAATACGTTCAAAAAAAAGGAACTTCTATAAATAACATAAGTCAAGAAGTTAAAGCTACAATGGACGAACACGAGCGGCAAAAGCGAATGAATAATAAACAATCTGCCAATACCACTTCCGAAGCTGTAAATAACAAACAATGGAAAAAACTAAAAGAAACAACTACTAAAATACAAGACCGCCTACGAATAGTCGACTTTGCTCTACAAGCTATACCTACAGGCTATGTAGTGGGGACTAAGTCTAAAGAAATAAAGGAGACCCAACAGCGCATTTTGCAAGAGCTACAAACTACCCCTCAAGCTATTAAAAAAGTATTAAGTAGCCAAATTCAATTTGCAGACGACCTACAAATGGTTATGCGTTACCTTACAGGGCTTGTAGTGTCTTATGGGGCTATTAACCAAATGGAACGTAAAGAACGGCAAATACTACTCAATTATGCACTTGATGAGGTAAATAGACTAGCTAATGAATCATTTTATACTCTTATGCTTATCTACGATTACAAAGCACGTTTAGAATACCGAAAAAATATGTTTAAATACTATATAGAACGAGATAAGAACTTAGTAGAAGACTTGATGAAAAATATAAAATCACTTAACCTATGAGAATATTTGTTTTATTAATTATTTTTCTTTCTGCAGTACAGATAAAGGCACAAGATATCGCTGTAGCTATTAATCCTACATTAATGGCACAACTAGCTATAAATCAGTACGTAAGGGAGAGGGCAGTGGATAATGTTAAAGATATGTACGAAAAACAAAATGATTGGTATAAAAAAGCTGAAACTAAAATGGCTCAAGTTGTTTTAGTACACGAGCAAATATACCAAGCTTTATATAATATCAATTCATTATTTAAAAATGCCAAACAATTGGAGCAAATACATAGAGATTTAAACATTTGCAAAATTAATACATATAAAGCTGTAAGCTTAGGAATTAAAAAAACACCGTATTCCGTTTGGATGAAAAAATACTTTTTATATGACTTATCTTTAAGAATTAATGAGCTTAGAAAGATATTCAGTGATGCTTTAAATAAAAAACTACTTATGGATGCTTACGATAGGGAGATGTTATTAGATAATGTCAATTTTAAAATACAAATGATTAATATGTCAGCTTTAAATATTATAAACATTATTAAATACAATGAAAGTCGTGCATATATATACTCTATTCCAATCTTTGGCGACTATATAGAGCAAGATAAAATGATTGTAGAACAAATTATGCAACAATATGATAACCTTTATAAATAAATTTGCTTATGAAACTATATATACTTTGTTTTTTCATCTTTTTTACTGCTACTACCTTAGCACAAATAAAATATGTTACTATACTCAAGGATGAAGGCTTAAATTATCAAGAAAAACGAATGGTAACAGGGGTTGGATGGCGTGCAGAAGATTTTAAACCAGAACCTAATTACATTAAAATTTTTGGCTGGAAAGCCAACATTAGTACGCAGCACGCTGCTGTATGGGGTGATATTTTAGGAATGGACTTAGGTACATTGTCCGGCGATATACGAAGAAATCAAAGGTATAAAAATGGACGTGATATTCGCCCTTTAGGTCCCTACGGACAAGAGACACAACGACACGCTAAATTACTTCTTATGAAAAAAGAAGCCGAGTTAGCTAAAAAACATATAGATAGTATTTATAGCCGCAGTATGGCTGATTTAGCTCATTATACCTCACTTACAGCTAAGGCAGACCCTATGTATTTATTGTATTACAAACGTATGCTTACACCATTGGCTAACTTTCCTGATAACCCTCAAAGCTATCAAGATTGGGGCTTTAAAAATCCTAAAGCCTTTGCTAATGCAAAAGCGACAGGGCAAATAAAATCTTTAGAAAAAAAATTATATACAATAAAAACTATATATGAAAAAGCATTAAAGTTAGATATGCCTCGTGGTAAAAGGTTCTTAATGTATCATAAGGCTATGATAGGTTGGAAAGAATTTTTGACAATGTTAGAAATTTATGATAAAAGTAATAATATTTTGATTGAAGGTAATAGAAAACGACAAGAAGCCCAACGTGCTTTAGACGGGTTAAATAAATACAATGACGATGTACAGATAATGCAAGAAATACTACAAGAATATAAAAACAAATATGGTTTATAAAATTACAGCTATGAATAAGACACTTTTATTTACACTACTTTTGGCTTTGACCTCTTTATTTAGCTATGGTCAGCTTCCCCCTTATAAACCTGGGAATCCTCCTATGATTGGACCTCAGTTGCCTCCTCCAAATCTACAACAGGGTGCACAAATGGTTAAATACCAAAAAGGAAGTGGAGCTTTTGAAGAATGGTTTATGGAGGTATTTGTAAACTTAGAAAAAGATGTTGAAAATATGGCATTTCAGGGGGGACGCTTAGGTTTGGCTATAGGAGTTCTCGGAGGGCTTATCTATTTTTCTGTAATAGGTTTTAGAATGCTCAGCGGTAGTGCCGAATGGGATGTAGAGCCTATGATTAGACCTACTATTATTCTCATAATACTTACTAATTGGTATCCCTTCACTCAATTGATAGAAGCTCCTTTTAATAAGCTCTCCGAAATGCCCGCAAATTATTTCAAACAAATTGAAAAAGATGCTGAAGCTAAAAGAGAATTACGTTATACTAAACAAATGCAGGTATTAGACGCTACTATTAAATACAAAACTCAAAATCAAAATACATTAGTTAAACTCACTAAAAATTTGCCAGGCCCTATAGGTACAATAGCTAGTGCCGTAGAAATTACAGATATGCTTCTTCCTATCCAAGAAACAATAGAGCGTCTTAACTATAGAGAGCAAAAATTATTTGGCGAAACAATCGAACTTATATCGCTATTTATCCTTAGAGTTTGTGTGTATTTAATTTTCTTTATCCAAAAGATTTGGACTTATATGCTTATCGTACTAGGCCCTGTTGCTGTAGGTATGTCTCTTTTCCCTGGTTTTGAAAGTTCTTTCAATAATTGGATTGCCAAGTTTATAAATATAAACCTATATACTTTTATAGCATATACCATTATTAATTTAGGACAGAAAATTATAATGGCAGGCTATGAAATGGATATAAAGCGGCTTTCAGCCATAGTAGACGCTCAAGGAAATGTACTCAATTATGGGCTGTTAGAAAATTATCTTACTTATAGTGGTATGCTCAACTCAGTAATTTTTCCTTGTGTAGGCTATGTAGTAACAGGTATAGCTGTACTAATGACACCCACTATTGCCGATGCCATTGTATCTGCTGGAGGAGCGGGGGTAATGACTAAAGGGAAACAAGCCGCTGCCAAAATAGGAGGTGCTGGAAAAGAAGTGACTACCAAAGTAGCTCCAAAAGTAGCTACTACAGCAGCTTCAGCTGGTGTAGGAGCAGTTTCAACAGCTATTGGAGCAGGTAAATCTGCTATAAACAAACTCGTAAAATAAAGTAATATGATAGTAAAAAACATAGAAAAACGTATCAAAATCAATAAAAATATAGCTATAGCCACTGTTATATTTGCTATGGTTATCGTCATCGTAGGTTTTACTTACTCCTACAAAATAGTGCAAGACTCCCGTCGCTCTATTTATATACTCGATAATGGCATACCTGTATTGGTAAAACAAACGGATGAACTATTAAACCGCCCTGTAGAGTATAAGGCGCAAATAGACCTTTTTCACAAATTATTCTTTACTCTTATGCCCGATGATGAGTATATAAAAAAGAATGTAGATAAGTCTCTGTATCTGATTGATGATACAGCTAAAAGAGAACGTGAAAATCTACTCGAAAAAGGATTTTACAACCAAATAATATCATCAAATGCTACCGTATCTATACAAACTGACTCTATTAACCTCGATCTTAATACTAAAAAGTTTGTCTATTATGGTACCCAAATGATTAACCGTAAAACAAGCCTTATTATACGAAAACTCATTACACAAGGATATTTTAAAGACATAGCACGTACTCCTAATAATGCACACGGAGTACTACTTGAAAACTGGAATATTGTTGATAATAGTGAGGTAGCCGTAAAACAAAAATTCAATTAATATTAAATATGGAAACAACAAAAAATACAACAGAAGAAACAGTTGTAACAGAAGAAATAGTACAGAATACAGAAGTAGTTGTCCCCCCCGATAACCCCAAAAAAGCTCTCAAAGAGAAACTAAAACAGAGCTTTAAAAACTCTGCTGCAGGCAAGTGGATGTATGCTAACCCTAAGAAGTTCTATTTTTATGCAGCTGCATTTATTCTCCTATCGCTTATTATCAACTCTTTTTTAGCTTATTACAATTATGATAGTAAGTCTAAATCGAATACAAACATACCTGTAATGTATCAAAATAGTGAGCAATACATAAACCAAGACCAAAATAGACGTGAACAATTAGACAATATCCGAAAGGAAATAGAGACTTTTCGGCAAAAGCGAAACGCAGGCATAGCTTTCACACAAGCCGATAGCCTACGCATTGAATACTTGTATAACCAATATCAAACACTCGAAAATGCAAAAAAATAAAGTCAATTTTAAGCAGCCTAAGTACATTATACCTCTTATTGCACTACCCTTTGTACTCTTTATGGGATACCAAATAGTGAGTATTTTTGATGATGATGGAAAACAAACACAAGAACAAAAAGATCTCAATACTTCTATGGGTAATATCGAGTCTGATGTACTTTCTAAAAATGATGCCTATGACCAGCTGTTTGAAAGCACCTCCGATAACCGCTCTATGATTCAAAGTTTCGATAAAGAGAACGACAGCCTCTTTAATTATACCGATAACCTTGATGATAAACAAAAACGTTATCTAGACTCATTGGAGTATGCCCAACACCAAAACCTTGGTAAAAATAATGATAGAAATATCTATGAACAAAAAAACTATTACAATCCCAATGAAGCTAAACAACAGCAACAAAGGCAACAGCAATTATTGCAACAAGAGCAAGACGATGATAGAGACTATCAGCGCTCTAAAGAAATAATGCGTATGCTCAATGAAACACAACAACCACAGCAAGACACTGCTCCCAAACAAAAAGAAGACGATAAAGAGAATTACGATCCAGTAAAAACCTTGCGTCAGCAAATGTTTTTCTTAGACTCACTCGAAAAAGCCAAAGACCCCGAAGCGCAGCGTCAAATGGCAGCCTCCGAACGTATAAGAGCTAACAAAGAAAAACGAGAAAAGTTCCTAAATCGCAGCCTACAAGTTACAAAAGCTAATAACCTTGGTAACTTCAATCACATAGCTAAAGAGCAAGAAAACAACACTATTAAAGCCGTGATTGATGAGAATATAAAAGGATTCTTAGGCAGCCGCATACGTATACGCTTGTTAGATAATATCTATGTAGGTAAAGGAAAAAATAAAAAGTTAGTACCAAAAGGCACCTTCCTATATGCTGAAATAGCAGGCTTTTCGCAGCAGCGCGTCTATTTAGGTATTGTCTCTGTTTTAACTAAAAACGAAATACTACCTATCAACCTATCTATATTCGATACCGATGGAGGTAAAGGTCTCTATGTACCCTCAAGTACCTTCCGTGAAATGACACGCGAATTAGGAGCAAACTCAGTACAAGGCGTAAATGTAGAATCAGGACAAGGCTTCTTTACAAGTTTAGCCTCCAACCTATTCCGCTCCACATCCGAAGCCGTAGCCGCTATTATTCGAAAGAATAAAGTCAAACTAAAATACAACTCATATATCTTTTTAATAAACGAAGAAGAACTAAAAAACAATAACGATGAACAATAAAACCATATCCCAACTAACAGCCGCTTTGCTCACTTGTCTTTCTTTTCTGCAATTACAAGCGCAAACACTTATTCATAAAACCGAAGTAGATGACCTACCCATCATATTTATGGGTAAAGAAGTCAATATACATATTGTGTCACCCGAACCCATCCAGTTTGTCGACCTATCTACCAACGACCTCGTAGGCGACTTGCCTGCCGAAAACATAGCAAGAATAAAAATACAACAAGAAAACCCCGATGAAGAAACTACCGAAACCGACCAAACCAATGCAACCCAAAAAAAAGAGTTGCGTTCAGGAAACGATGTCGGTATTATTACAGTAGTAGGGCAATCATTCATAGCACAGTACCGCGTTATCTATCAAGAGGAGCAGCACACGTGGCTTATATCACACTTACACATAAAACCCGATGATATGCAACCCTTAGAATACCCCAAATATAAGTATTCTAATTACGAACTAAAACGCTTCGCCCTAGATATTCAAGCAAAGAAAATTAAAAAACCAATACGAAAAAAAGAAGATTTAAAGCTCAAAATGCAACTTAATAATGTATATGTAATGGATGATTATATCTTCTTAGATATTAGTATTGAAAACCTTACTAACTTATCTTGCAATATAGATACCATTAAATTTAGTATTGAAGACAAGAAAATATACAAAGCTACCAATAATCAAAGTATACTACTTACACCTCTTTTTGCCCTCAATTCCGAGCAACATAAAATACGAAAAAGCTATCGCAACATCTTTGTATTTGAAAGATTCTCATTCCCCAATAGCAAAGTACTAATGATACGCCTCATCGAAGAACAAATATCAGGACGCGTAATTGATATGAAAGTCAATTACTCCGATGTACTCGAAGCCGATACTTTCTAAATTTACTAATATACTAATTTGTCTATTATGAGTATGCAAGAACAACAAAACCAGATTAAGATATACGACTTCTTCCAAAAAATGGTCTACGGAGTCGTTACCTTGGACTGTCTTACGCTTTTCTTTGTCAATGCCAAAGTACCTGTAATATCCAATATACTGCAAAGTTTCTCAAAAATGGGAGTGTTTTATCCCCCTATCAATGCCAAGCTTACTACCTTAGTACTTATTGCCTTGGTAGCCATAGGTACAAAAGCAAAGAAAAAACGAGACCTCAATCCCACCAAAGAAATATTTGTACCCATAGCTATAGGGCTAATAATGATTATTATTTCATTAGTCTTAGCCACAGGAGCTGCCGATACTTCTTTACCTACACCTATACCCTATTTCAATACCTATCAAATAGGCTATATGATACTTTCCTATGCAGGAGCAATGATTACCCAAAAAGGAGCCGACAGCATATCAAAACTAATGCAAACCAAAATGGATAAAGACCGCTGGAATACCGAAGAAGAAAGTTTTGACCAAAACCGCGAATTGATAGAAACCCCAACCTCTGTCAATATACCTTATAAGTTCCGTTACAAGAAACAAACTCATAATGGCTGGATAAATATAGATCCCTTTCGTGGCTCTATGGTCATTGGAGTCCCTGGTTCAGGTAAGTCATTTGGCGTTATCAACCCCGCCATTCGACAGTTAGTAGGCAAAGGATTTTGCTTGTGTATATACGACTTCAAGTTTCCCGATTTAGCACAAATAGCTTATTACCACTATCTACTGAAGAAGAAAAACGATCCCAACTATCATCACAAATTCCACGTAGTAAACCTCGACCAAGTAGAACACTCACGCCGCGTCAATCCATTCAAAAAAGAATACATAAACACCTTAGCACAAGCACAAGAAATGGCAGAGTCTATGGTAACAGCCCTACAAAAAGGAGCAGGCTCCGGAGGAAGTGGCTCTGAAGCATTCTTTACCCAATCAGGGGTAAACTTCCTTGCCTCTACTATCTATTATTTTGCTACTTATGAGAATGGTAAGTACTCCGACCTGCCTCATATACTCGCCTTTATGAACCGTAGCTACCAAGAGATATTCGATACCCTCTTTACCAATGAAGAGCTTACATCGCTAATGTCCCCCTTTAAGTCCGCTTACGAAAATAAAGCATTCGACCAGCTCGAAGGACAAGTAGGTACTGTTAAAATATTCCTATCACGATTAGCCACCAAAGAGAGCTTTTGGGTATTTAGTGGTGACGAAGTGCAACTTAAAATATCCGACCGTACCGACCCCTCAATACTCATTTTAGCCTCCAATCCACGCACTCAGGATATTAACTCCGCTTTATATTCAGCCGTGCTTAATAGGGTAATAAGCCAAATCAATGAGAAAGGCAACCATTATAGCGGACTTATAGCCGATGAGTTCCCCACTATCTACATTCATAAAGTAGATAACCTAGTAGCTACAGCCCGAAGCAACAAAGTAGCCGTAATGCTCGGTCTGCAAGAGCAACCACAGCTCCGTCAGTTCTATAAGAAAGAAGTAGCCGATACCATTTCAGCAATTATGGGGAATATCCTATCAGGAGCCGTGCGCGATAAAGGCACCCTCGATTGGCTCGAAAAGATGTTCGGTAAAATCAAACAAAAAAGTTACTCAGAGTCTATCTCCAATCAAGGCAGTAATATGACCATAAGCGAAAAAATGGATGTAATGATACCAGCAGGTAAAATAGCAGGCTTACGCACAGGTGAAATGGCTGGTATGGTAGTACAAGGCAACGACAATGCAACCGAAGAATTTAAAACATCAGCCATTTTCGGCAAAATAAACCTCGATATGAAAGCTATTAAAGAAGAAGAAGATAACTACGTGAAAATGCCTCTGTATTACTCATTCAAAGACAGTGCAGGCAACGACCGCAAAAACGAAATACTAATGGCAAACTTCCGCCGTATCAATAAGGAAGTAGAAATGATGATTAACGAAATAAAAGAAGCTGTAGCCTAATGCAACCTAAAAATACATATACCCTCCCGCTCCTCCTATTACTTTTTCTTTCTGCAATAAGAACTGTACACGCGCAGTTTAATACACTTACCCAAAAGGTAACCCCCGAAAAAGAGTACCAAAAATTCAGAGTAGTAGAAAATGCACCTATGGTTATCAATGCAGAAAAAAAAAGCAGTGGCGTGTGGTGGCGCAAGCTCTTTCGCAATGAAAAAGCAGCGCTTCGCCGTGAGGTAGACTCCCTAAAAAGCCTTCTTACAAAACAACAAATGCCCACCTCCACCCCCAATACCCTGAAGCAGCTGCAAGACTCTATTATACTTTCCTTAGCTAAAAAAGCTGTATTAGAAAATTATAATACGAAAGTCAAAACCGAAGAACCAAAAAATAAAACTCAAAATCCAAAATTTACAATGCCTATAAAGGGTCATTTACAAGTTACATCACACTTTGGCGAACGTTTCCACCCAATTCTAAAGCAAGAGCGTATGCATAATGGCATAGACTTCAGAGCCTATTACCAACCTGTGTATGCAGTTTTAGACGGAGTGATTAGCGGGGTAGGTTGGGATACCAAAGGAGGAGGTATATATATCAAAGTTAAACATCAAAACTTTGAAACCACCTACTGCCACCTCTCCGAAGTGTATTATAGGCAAGGCGAAGCAGTCAAAGCAGGTTATGCTATCGGAAAAAGTGGGAATACAGGGCTATCCACTGCCCCACACTTACACTTCTCTGTGAAACAGTATAACCAATACATCAACCCAGTAGCTTTCCTAAACGACCTAACAATCTTAAGTAGATAACTATTGAATTAACAAATTAGCAACGTTTTTACGAAATCATTGAATATTCTTTAGTAATAGCTTAGTCGGATAATACTCGGACACTAGTCGGAGCTATGTCGGAGCTATACAACAAAAAATCAATTATCATATTAGCAATAAAAGCTAAAAAATATTACGAATAATGCAAAAGACCCTAATTTTAGCCGAAAAACCCTCCCAGCTACGTGAATACGTGAAAGCATTGGGAGGGTTCACCCAAAAGGGTGATTATTACGAAAGCGACCGCTATATCGCCTCATCAGCACTTGGTCATCTTATAGAGCTAGCAGAAGATACCGCTTACCGCCCCGAAGGCAAGTGGGATAAATCTTATCTACCCCTTGTGCCACCGCTTAATAGCTATATATACGAGCCTAAACGCAACGATAGTGGCAGACAAGCCCATCTAAAGAAGTTAGCCACTCTCTTTAAAAATCCTGAAATAGGGATGATTTATGTAGCAACTGACTCCGATCGAGAGGGTGAACTTATATTCCGTTACATCTATAACTACTTTGGGTGCAAGTTGCCCTATAAGAGGATATGGCTTTCCGCCTTGGTTGATGGTGAGATACGACAAGCCTTTGCTGCCCCCAAATATACAAAAGGCGACCCTTTCTTAGAAAATCTTTCCGAAAGTGCCTATGCCCGCGCCATTACCGACTGGCTTATAGGGGCTAATGCTACCCAAGCAGCTACACTACAGCTTGGAGGAGGTAAACTCCTATCTATAGGACGCGTGCAAACGGCTATTTTGAAGATTGTAGCCGACCGCTACCTGAAGAACAAAAGTCACCAAAAAAGCTATACCTACAAGCTCCTCACTCACCATAGCTATAACGGAGTGTCCTATACTGCCGAGAGCCCTATTTACAAAAGCAAAGCACAAGCCGAGCAACTGCTTAGTAACCTTGCCCCTGCGCATAACTTTGTATCTTTCCAGAGGAAGACAGAACGCAAGACCCCACCGCTATTGCACACTCTCGACAGCCTTACTATCGTAGCTAATAAACTCTATAAGTACACTGCTGCCGAAGTATTAGCTTCTGCTCAGCGGCTGTATGAAGGAAAACTAACCTCCTACCCACGTACCGAAGACGCTTATATCACCGAAGAAGGCTATAACAAGCTAAAAGGCTTCCTGCCTAATTTGGTCAATCAGTGCCTTAATATTACCGATTTTGTCTTTCCTGCAAGCCTGCCTGCTTCTGTCAATGGAGCTAAAATAACAGGCTCTCACGATGCCTTGGTACCTACAGGGCAGACTAATGGTATAGAAAATCTTAGTCAGCAAGACCAACGCATATATGCCCTAATCCTGTATCGTTGCTTAGAGAGCTTTTCAGAAGCAGCTGTATATGAAAAAGGAGTGTATGAGTTCGAAAATCAAGGTACCCCTTTCAAAACATATACAAGCAACCTGGTACAAGAAGGATGGAAGAAATACAGTCCTAAAGTAAAGGTAGCAACAGCATACGAAGACGATGAAGACGATAGTGAAGAGGATACTAACTTTATACTGCAACTACCTCACAAGCAAGGTGATAAGGTAACTATTGAAAAGAAAAACTTAAAGGAAATAGAAAGCAAACCACCAGCCATATATACCCCTGCCTCCCTTACTGCCGACTTGTGCAACCTTAGCAAGTTCCTACAAGAACAATCTCCTGAAGTATATGCTGAGCTGCAAAGTGAGTTCGACTTGAAAGGTTTAACAGTAGGAACAGATGGTACACGACCTAATATTATTGAACAGCTTGTAACAATTCGTAAGTACATCGCTTTCGAGAAGAATAAATATATTCCTACCGAACTCGGTTTGCAGTTTTACAACGCTATCAAAGATTTAGAAGTGGTGAATGTAGCCCAAACCGCACGCCTTGAATATCAGCTAAAGCAAGTTGCAGACGGAAAGGTATCTATAGCCGAGTATTACAATCGTCTTAGCGACTATGTTAAGAGCACAGTAGCGCAAATTTTCTCTCTGCAGTCAGCTATTACTGCCAGCACCCACAAGGGCTTAGGTACTTGTCCCCTATGTAAGAAAGGACAAATCGTAGAGTATCCTAAAAGTTATGGTTGTACCGAATTTAAGAACGGCTGCAAGTACACTATTTGGAAAGAGGTAGCCCATAAGAAGCTCACCCCAAAAAATGTAGAAGACTTATTGCAGAAAGGAAAAACCTCACTCATCAAAGGCTTTAAGAGTAAAACAGGCAGCGACTTTGAAGCATACCTGGTACTCGATAAAGAGCTAAAAATTGGTTTTGAATTTAACAACAAAAAGAAATAATATGAAAAAGAGTATACAAATACAACATACTATCTTATTGATAGTTATAATATCAACGTTTATAATCGTTATAGGAGCTTCATACGTTACAAATAAACAAATGATAACAGAACTATGCAACATTGATGATTCACCACTTATTACACCCCTCCAAACAGGTGGCGAGCTAATAAAGCTACTTAAAATTAACACAATATTTAACTTAGTAGTAGGTTTTATATTAGGAATTACAATCACACAAACAGCTATTTATTTAAAAGAAGTAGCTAAAAACAATAATAACCATAAAAATAAAGCAAAAACAATCGTATGAATGAAAATTTACCCACATCCGAACTAAAAGAGTACGGTATTATGAGTGATGATAATACTTTCTCTAAGAAATTGTCAGAAAAGGATATAGAAAACTTCCTTAAAGGACACGCTATGATTGCCGATAATGGCAAAGACCGACTTATTTTCCTCCTAACGGACAATAATACACGCCTGAATGTCAATGTCTATCAACGTGACCGTACTATAGACGAGTTGGTAAAGCAAAGTCAAAAAGAAATTGTATATAGCAATCTTACTGAACTTACTAATAGCAAGGCGTTAGATATAGAAAAAAAAGCCTTTATCTACGACCAAAAAACAAAACAAGTTACAGAACTCGACCTGCTCAAAGATACCGAAAAAATAGCGGCTATAGTTGCAGAAAAAAAAGATATACAAGAGAGCAACCGCTTCAAAAATGAGCTGCTAAAACTCAAAGGTTATCTACAAGACAAGATTGACAAGTTCCCTGAAATTGGCAAAGAGATTACTAATAATCTAAACATCGTTTCAAAAACCATTAACACCATAGACGATGCTACCCCCAACGAAAGCCAATCGCAAAAACAACAGCAATCCAAGCTCCGCTTAGATGTTAATGATGATGACCTCTACCAAGATGCCAACCGTCATAGAGAGGAGCAAGCCCAAGAGCAAGAACAAGAACAACAACGCCATCGAGGCTTCCGTAGGTAAGAGGATAACCGAAAGATTAATAACTTTTAAAACATACAACAATGAGTACAACAGAACAAGAAGTAGCTACTGAAGCTATAATCGAACAGAAATTAAAGGAAATGCCTAAAGAACAGTATCCTTTAGCAAAAGCCTATGCCCTTTCTGAAGGACAAGAATTTGATAATTATAATGCCGATTGGGGAAATAGCGAGTATGACAAGATAAAGGCATACAAGGATTTAAAACAGAACTTCTCAGAAGAGGTTATTAAAGCCGTTGAAAAAATGGTAGATGACAATACTTACACACAAAGTAAGGATGAAAATAAAGTGTATGTAACGAATATTGCAGCTATTATTGACAAGATTGAACAGCAACGAAGTCAAAACAATGATGTAAAAGTAGGTCAAAAATTTCAATTTAAAGAGGATAATTCAGTATTAGAAATTGTTCGAATAGATAAAAATGCCCACCGAGATGGAAGTGATGAACTAACAATGAAACCTGTAGGAGTGAATGTAGGTAACCAAGAGTTCAACTGGAGTAAGTTAGCTTTAGATAGTGCTATCAAAGAGGGTAGAGTAACCAATGTTACTGATGTACAACAACTTTCTGAAAAGCAAATTACACAGCTAAACTACCTCAAAAACCAAGTGAAATATCTCGGTTTAGGCGAAGACCCCAAGTTGCATAAAGACTTAGAAAACGCTGTACTATCACCAGAAAACAAAACTAGTGTACGTGTTGAGTACAACCACCCCGACAAGCTGATGAAAGGCAATACCGCTACCTTCGACCTAAATATTGCTAAAACCGAACAAGGAGGTGTATTCCTAAACTCTTATCGAGCTAACCTCACCACCAAAAATGGTGAAGAACGTTCTCAGGCTTTCAAAGTGCAGAAAGAAAATAATATTACTGCCAAAGAGGCTATCAATCTGCTCGAAGGTCGCTCAGTAAAGATTGAACACGATATGGTCAATAAGGAAACAGGAGAACTATCACGTACCGAAAGTTTTATCAAGCTCAATATGAAAGAGCCTAAAACTGAGTATGGTAACTACAAATACGAATGGTATAACAAAGGCTATGGTGTAGATGTAGACAATATTATGCAAAAGTCTAACTTGGTATTTGCCGATGATATTCAGCGAGAGCGTACAAAGAAACACTTAGAAAAAGGCAATATCACACAAGCTACCTTTATGCACGAAAACCGCCAAGTGCAAGGATTTGCTATACTAAATCCTCAATGGAAAAGTCTTAACCTTTACGACAGTTCAATGAATAGACTCACCACGCAAAATCAGTTAGTAAAACCAGAAGTGAGAGAGGATATTCAGAAAAACAATGTACCCCAACAGAGTATTTCACGATAATACCCATTTCTAACACTATGAAAAAAGCCATTTTTCTCTTTTCTGCACTCGTTTTCTTTTCTTGTGGTAAAAAAGAAAAGGTAAAAGTAAAAGCCGAAAAAGGAGGTATTGATATAGTCTCTAATGTCTATTTCAATGCCTCTAAAGGCTTGAATGATATGAAAACAGTAGTAGTATCTAAATTGAACTACAAGGGTGATACTATTGTAGAGCTTGTTCCTAATATAGATGTTTCAGATTTTATCGACCATATCTATATCATTAAAGACAGTCTTGCCTTTAGCATTAACGAAGAAAATACACAACAAATTATGTTTTCCAATTTACCTAATATGCCCTCTATACCCGTCAATAAAAAAGAACAAGGAGCTATATTTAGGCTAAATTATATACCTCATTTTAATGAACGATACGATATCAACGATACTATCTTATTTAAAAAAGAATACAAAAGGTTTAGTGTAACTGATAATGAAAATCTTACAATGTATTACGTACACCCTACTGATACCATACTACCTTATGCCATATACCCCTATGCTGGTGATGTATATGGAGGAAGAGTTGAAAGAGTAGATATGTACAATCGTAAGAAAGATATATTTATATCCGTACAATTACTTATGCGTAATACGTGGGATAAAGAAGCCCAAGACATCTTTGATTTTAATAATTTCCTTGAAAAACGAAAATAAACCTTACCATTATGGCAAAACAACAATTATTATCCCCACAAGATATTGAAAATATAGTTAATAATACCTCCATAGTAGAGTACTTTCACTACCTTGCTCAAAAAGGACACTTAAAATTTGACCGACAGCGAGGGCACGATTACTATTTTCTTAGCAACAACGAAAAATATTCAGTAAGCGATACCCCTAGAAAAGGTTATTACGACTTTAAAGCGGGGGAAGGCGGACAAATTATTAAAGCAGTAATGAAATTTGAGAACAAGTCTTGGAAAGAAGCAGTAGATTTTCTTAAAGATTTTTCTAACACCTATATTCCTGAAAAACAAAACACTCAAAATAAAATATCTACACCTGTACAAGAAGCCGATTTCACTCCTAAAAACGTTCTTGTTCGTACATCTGTACCCAATAATGACAAACTATTAGCTTATTTTGCTGGTCGTGGTATCTCAAAAGAGATACTACAACAATATGCCCAACAAGTGCAGTATCATAATAAAACATCAGGTAAAGATTATTTTGGTATAGGTATACCTAATCAATCAGGAGGCTATGATGTCAAAAGTCTTCTAAACAAGCCCTATGATAAAGCTAAGGTTGGAGCAAGTGATATATCTATTATTCCTGGTACTCGCAACGAAGCCGTAGTCTTTGAAGGAATGACTGATATGTTTTCTTATTTACAAATGGCTAAAGATAATGGGAAACCTAATGATCGTACATTAGTCGTACTAAACTCTGTAACCAATACAGGCACTTTCATTCAGCAATTTCAGAACTACGCAGGTAAAATACATCTTTTTTTAGATGGTGATAAAGCAGGCAATGACGCAACCCAATCTATACTTAACAATCTGAAAAACAGTATAGACCAACGAGGGGCTTATGGTATAGGTAAAGGAGAAGTAAATGACCTTAATGACTTTTTATTAAAAGTGTTCAAACCCTTGCAAAATCAAAATAAAAGTCGTACATTTGCCAATGAAAATAACATACAAATTAACTCACAAAATGGAAGCTTTACAACTGAATCCAATAGAGTATCCTCACCTAAGTCAGTGGGAGAACAAACACCTGGACCAAACCTTAGAGAAACTATCACACCAAGCCAACCCCAGCAAGACGGAAATAACACAAGCCGACAAGCTATGGGCAGCAACAATGTTGGAAATGGACTTAGCAGCACAGAGCGGAGCGATTTGGGAGGACGAGGAGGAAACTCCGAAATGGGCAGCGATAATGGAACACAACAGGAAGTACTATCAGCAGTTGGAAGTACAAGGAAAGACCCTAATGCCAGCCGAACCCGAAGTACCGGAGGAAGTACTTCAGGAAGCCCTCAGACAACAAGAGAAGGGAAGGAAAATGAAAGAGATATTCAATCTTCACAAGCAGAAGGACGAAGCGAAACTCAGCAGAATACTTCTCAAGGAGACAGACCCCGAAGTGAAAGAGATAGTAAGACAGCTATTACTGGATTTGAACGATTTACCCTTATAAACAAAGTCGCTTCCCTCTCCAAAATAGCAAAAGGCAACAAAGTCAGCAATGAACAAATAAAAGATTTGGTAAATTTGCTGACTTTTGTCGATAAAGACAATACTATAAAGATCAAAGAGGGTGTAACCATTACTGACAATATCAAAGATATAGTCAATCATTACAAAAGTGGTGGTATTACCAAAGATAATCGAGGGGTATTAGACGAGTATTACACTGATGAAAAGCTGGTAAATGCCGTTCGCAATCTTATCAAAGATAATTTTAAAGGCAAAACTGCTATCAATATATTAGAACCCAGCGTAGGTATGGGCAATTTCCTACACGCTACCACCGATTTAGGGGTAAAAACGAATGTAACCGCCTTTGAAATCAATGATACTACTGCTAAAATAACTAAACTTCTACATCCTGATACGCAAGTAAACCTACGTTCGTTTGAAACGGAATTTGTTACTGATAATGGTACCAAAAAAGATTTTACCCCCCAATATGATTTGGTAGTGGGTAACCCTCCTTATGGTAGCCACAGAGGGCTTTATTTAGGTTTAGGTGAAGAAACAAAACTAACTCGCTACGAAGATTATTTTGTAAAACGTTCCCTCGATGTAATGAATGAAGGAGGTACCTTGGCAATGGTACTCCCTTCTAGTTGGCTTAATAGAGCCGACAAGCTTTCAGGTGCAGAGCTAACAGATGCCTACCGATTGCCAAATGGAGCTTTTAAAGCTACTGATATAGGCACTGATATTATTATCCTTAAAAAGAATAGCCAACGGCAATCACACGATATAACAACCTATTTCCAACAGAACCCCGAAAAGGTATTGGGTGAGACAGTGTTGAAAAAAAATAGATTTGGGCGTGAAGAAGACTATATCAAAGGAAATCTGGACGAAGCTCTTACTCGCTTGCAAGAATTTACTTCACAGAAAACACAGCAAGTTCCACAGAAAGCACAACAAGTTTCACAAGGTGTACAACTTGATATGTTTGCAGCGTTTGATAATGCCCCCACGCTTCCAGCGACTAAAGTTTCTATTGCAGAAAAAAAAGAAAAAGTTCCTAATGATGAATACAATACTTTGCTTACAGAAGCTCAAGAAAAAGTAAAACAGACAATTATTGTTTTTCAAAATATTAAATTCAAATCATTAGCTATTCTTACTGAATGGGATAATTATGCTGCTTTATTGAAGAAACTTGAAAGAAAAGGTGCAAAATTTACTAAGGAAGAGCTTACTGATATAACCAAGAAAGCTAATAATATAATAAAGTCATACAGCCCTAAACCTGAGAAAGAAGAAAAATCACAAGATGTTACAATCCCTACTAAAAGTGCCAGGCACAAACAATCTGAAGAAAATACAGGTGAATACAAGGTACAATCAACTCCTGATATTAGTAAAAAAGTACTTAAATACCAATTTGTTAAGAATGATACAGTGGTTGATACGGCTTTGCAAAACAGCCTTAACATTACTCCAAAGCAAGTAAAAGCCTTTGCTGATACTAATTATGATGGTGAGTTAAATAATTACCAAAAGCACCAGCAATATGCAAATTATTATAAGGGTAAATATATACACGACTTTTACTATGCAGAGGGGGATATATACGAAAAATTAGAACGTTTGACTATTGATTTTGCAGGCAGATTAGACGATGAGGAAGTGAAATCACAGTATAACAAGCAAAAGGCTTTACTTGAAAGCGTTTTGCCACCTAAGAAGCAGTTAGAAGATATTGTTATATCACCTAACCACGAATTTGTGCATAATTTTGATTTGGGTAAAGTTGAAAAAGAAGTTTATAACCAATATATGAGGCGTTATGATATGGTTAAAGTAAATTATAATTTAGCCGAAAGTTTTAAAGACTTTGTTTCAAAGTTACCTTCACAAGCTCTTGAACCTTCTTCTTCTTGGGAAGTGAAAGAATTTGTAGACAATCAAACTGTAACAGGGAGTGATAAAGAGCGTAATGCCTTGATACGTGAACGCCGTAAAGAGGTAGCCAATAACCTCTTTCAGAAGTTCCTTCGTGAGGAGCTCCCAAATGATATTAAAGAACGTTTTGTAAATGAGTTCAACCGTAAGTATAATAACCTCCACATTCCTGACTACTCACAGTTTCCTTTATTTTCTAAGATAAACCAAAACTTTAAAGGCAAGCCTTTAGAATTGACAGAAGTACAGCGTGCAGGTATTGGACGATTGACAACAAAAGGGGTAGGGTTATTAGCTCACGAAGTTGGATTTGGTAAAACCCTATCAGGAATACTTGCTATGCACGAAGCTATGGAGCGGGGCAATGCCAAACGCCCCCTTATAGTTGTACCTAATGACAGCATTTTAAAGCAATGGGTAGAGACTATCTATGAGGCTATTCCTAATGCTAAAGTGAATGTATTAGGTAACCTTGGTAAAGATTACGACCTATCTCACTTTGATAATAAAGACGGTGAAATAACCTTAGTTACTTACGAAGGTTTTCAGAACATTGGTTTTAGAGATGAAATTACGCAAAAATTAGCTGAGAAATTTTCTTATATAAACAAAAAAGATGTGGATAGCTTAGAAAATCCTATTACAGGAGGTGTTTCTGATGAAACAATGCGTGAAATAGAAATAGCCATTGCAAAAGAAAAGAAAATACAAGGAATAATGAAAAGAGGGAAGGTCTATGACTGGGAAGATTTTGGGTTTGACCACCTCACTTTTGACGAAGCACATAATGCCAACCATATTGTAGACAAAGTACGTATCGAAGACAGGCGTTTTAACTCTGATTTTCGAAGCCAAAACCAACGCCCCTCAAAATTAGGACTCAATACGTGGGTAGCCTCGCAATATATACAAGATAAGTACGATGGGCGCAATGTTACTTTACTTTCTGCAACCCCTTTCACTAATAAACCATTGGAGTATTATTCTGTGTTATCTCTAATTGCTAATCAGCGATTAGAAAAATCAGGCTATTTCAATGTAAACAATTTCTTTGAAACCTTTATGGAGGCTGACAACGATATGGAGATTGACGCTAAAGGTGATATCAAGTTTAAAACTAATGTACGTAGATTTAAGAATAACGCCCTATTTCAGCAGCTCCTATCCGAGTTTATCGACATCAAAGGCGAAGAGGATAATCCTAAGTTAGTACGCCCTAATCGTATCAATAAAGAATATAAGATAGAGCAGAATAAATTAACTGAAAGTATGTATAACACTCTTAACCTACTTTTAGATGATACTAAAGATGGTGCTATCTTAACTCATATTCTTAATGCCCGCAAAATTGCTATTTCACCCTATCTGTATGAAGAATATGAAGGAGAAAAACCTTCTACTAAAGAATTTGTAGAAAACTCACCTAAAATTAAACTCACTATGGACTTAATACGGCAGAATAAAGCTGATAAACCCGAAGCAGGACAAATTATTTATTCAGAATTGGGTGTTTCAGAGTTTCCAAGACTCAAAGAATACTTAATAAATGAAGTAGGCTATAAAGCTGATGAAATAGGTATTATTACGGGGGGTATAAGCAAAAATCAACGTTTGGATATACAAGAGAAGTTTAATGCAGGAAAAGTGAAGGTAATCATTGGTTCAGAGGCTATACAAGAGGGTATGAATTTGCAAGAAAAAACCTCTGATATGTATCTTTTAACTGTTCCTTATAACTTCACCTCATTACGGCAAATAGAAGGACGTTATTGGCGACAAGGTAATCAATGGGAAAATGTACGTGTGAACTATATGCTTACTAATGATAGCATAGATGTATTTATGCTACAAAAGCTGCAAGCTAAACAGTCACGCTATATGGAGGCAATGAAAAAAGGGGCTAATATTATTGATGTATCAGATATAGATACACAAGAGCTTAAAACAGCTATTATTACCGACCCTGAAACACGTGCTAATATTGAAATAGAGTTATTGAAGAAACGCTATGAAAATGAGAAAACCAAACACGCTGCCGATTTAGGTTTTATCTCTCGTAAGTTTGAAGATTATACCAAAGTATATGCTGAATATTTAAAAGAGAAAAAAGACTATGAAAATATGCAAAAATGGGCTGAAAAAGATGATTATTGGAAAAAAAATCTACCCTTTAGAGCGCAGCAAGTAGAAAAGGCTCAAAAATCAGTTGAGCAGGTAATTGAAAAATTGGCAAAGAAAGGTGTTAATATAGCCGATTTTCAGCACCAACAAGAGACTGCAGAAAGAAAAATAGCTGCTTTAGATAAGGCTATCGAAGAGGAGCTGCCTATTATCCGAGAAAGGCTCATAACTCAGTACAAACAAGAGAAGCAGGAACGGCTAAACGCTCCGCAGATAGACTATGTACAAGAGCGTGCTGCAGAGAATAAAACGTTTTTCAAAATACGCCCTCCAAAAAACGAAGTGTCAAAAGAGGCAGCAAAAACAATTGAAAATACTGCAGAAAAGGAAATGCCCCAAGAGCAGGAAAAGCACGTTTATAAAGCATTTAAACGCTAAAAAAATACCCCTAATAGGCTTGTGCTTATCAGGGGTGCTTTTTTATATACGAAAGATATTTTTTTATTGACGAACTAAATGCCATTTAAGTTTATATTTCAATGTATGCTTTTGCTGAAATATTGTTGTTAATTCTGATATTTTTTGTATATCAGTAGGTTTGGTAATATCTAAGTTTAATTTTTTTATTTCAGCTGAAAGCTCTTTACTTGAATTTTCTGTATCTATGGTAAATAAGAAATAATCAAGCATTTCAGCACTTAGTTTATTATCTCCATCAAATAAATAAGTACTTGCGGGATTATTAGTTTCAATGTCTATCATTTTATTCTCTTTAATTGTGTAGTTTATCCCTCCATATTCAATCTTTCCTGTTTCATCAAAGTATTTGAAAGAGTAATTTCCATTATTGTTATTACTAAATACAGCACGTGTCTTTTTGAACTCAGAATTTATATTAAAAGTTCTTTCCATTAAATTGTGTTGTGCTTTTAATAATTCTACAAGTCTAACTTGTTGCTCAGGTTTTTCTGCGATAATATCGTATGTACCTACCCAAGTTCCTAAAAGTTTGTCGTTACCCCTGTTTCCGTTGTCTACAGGAGCGTCTTTGTCTGATTTTGAACAAGCAACAAATGATACAGCAGCGATAGTGAGTAATAAGATTTTCTTTATCATAGCGTTATATGTTTAGTTATTAATTGTGCAAAAGTATGCATTTTATTGATAAAATCCAAAAAAAATATTTATCATTGTTTTAATTGTGCTATAAAATTCAATCTATGGGTATAAGTTGTTTTGTTAATACCTCTCTATAGTATTTTTCAAAGTCTCTTTCAATTTTCTCTTCAAAAGTTTTTTTCAATAGTGTATTTCTTTTTCCGTAAATTTGTTTAAACCAATAATGGTCTTCAAATTTTTTAGCTTTATAATCCCATTTAAATACAACTTCTAATGTAGCTTCAGGAAGTGTCGCTTCCCTATATGAAAAGAAAAATGAAATGTCTTCTTTACTTCTCTTTTTACTTTTTTCTAAAGGAGGATATTTAACAGATTGATAGTAGCTATAAATACAATTTTTTTGTAATTTCCCCTCTCTAAAAAAATCTAATTCTGTTTGTAACAAATAAATATTGTGTTTGATAGGAATATTTTCAGCTAATTGATATATGTTTTTATTCTCTATTTTAGAGAATTGTATTTGTACTTCCAATATTCTGTTACTCATCTCTGAATGTATTTCATTTAAAGATTTGTGGCTTCTATTGTAATTTATTTTTTCTTTCAAATAATGAGCTTCTAAACTTAAATCTTCTATATGTGGATATTTAAGAATAGTATTGTAATTGTTTATGGTAATATGAGGATTTTTAGAAGTCCTTAGTATCCTAAAGAATAAGTTGCTATCTTCTCTTTTTATTATTTCTTTTGCTTTGCTTAGAGGTAATTTGTCTATATTGTTGTTGAACCTTGATTTAAAATATGCTTTGAATAGATTTTTTTCATTTGTGATTTTCTTTAGCATTAAGTTTTTTAGTATAGTCTCATTAGAGATATAGCTAAACACTTCACTATAGTTTTTTTTGTCTTTTTGAGCTAAAAAATCTATTTCTAATAAATCAAGTATTCTATCGTTCCTTTTGTCATCTTTAATTAGAATTTTAATTTCATATAGTACATCAAGCCATTTTTTGGTTGTAACTTTTTTTTCCTTATTGTTTATTTTTATGTATGCCTCACAATTTTTCTTTATAAATTCTGAATTTTGAAATACATTTATCTTTTCCCTTATAAGAGAAATTACAGTTATCTCATCTTCTTCCTTTACCCTAATATATTCTACTTTGCAATAGTTATATTTGCCCGAATAACATAATATTCTTTTGGAAATACTATCATATTTTTCCCACTCATCAAATAAATACTTGTCTTTTTTATATTTTTCTCTAATAAATATGTATTCTTTTTTTGATTTTGATTTTGATTTTACTTTTGCCATTTTAAAATGTATTTTTATTAGTTTCCCTGCTACTACCCAACGTTCTCCTCGCCACGAGGTGAAGCCGTATTTTTCGGTTAATGCTTTTTGGTTTTCAAAGCAAACATCTAATTTGTCGGCTATCTTCTGAAACTTTTTGCCAGTTTCACTGTTTTTTGGTGTAATAAATTTTTAATTATTTTATAGTTTAACAATTCGGTGTTCATTGGTTTGCGGTTTTATAAAGGTCTATCAGTTTAAGGAAAAGGGCTTCACGAGCTTCTTCATAGCAATTAAACTTATCAGTACTATTCTCTTCCGAGCCGTATATGAGTTTGCGATTAATTTTTCTAATCTCAAAAGAAAAAGTTTCACTTTCTGAATTAGGATAAGTGTTATCAAAAGTAATGAAACCATATAACCCCCTTTTTCTAAACCAAGTAAATACTTCTGTCCAAACAGGAAGAGAAGTCTGATGAGAAAGTAAGTTTCGATTCTCATATGATAAATTTTCTTCTTCAAAATTAGGTGTTACAACAACAGGTGATGTTGTATTATTCTCATCGTGATAAAACACACAAGGCTCTTCAAAACCTATTTCTTTGAGTTTTTTGCCCACCTCTAATGGTACAAGCCAAGTGGGGTAGTTGTTATTTCTCATCTTTATTCTCTTCTATATTTTTTAAATATCTTAATACTTCTTCTTCTGTCATTGAATCAAAACATTCATCTGCTTCTTCCTCTTTTATATAACCAAAAGAAAAACAGCTTAATATTTCTCCATTAAAGGTAGATACTTTAATTTTGTAACAATCTTCCTCACAATAATCTTTTCGAATAAGAATTTGCTTATCCTCAAGGTCTAATATTTTGCAAAAGGTGTATTTTTTATTTTTCATCTTTGATAAATTTTCTGTTAATCATTTTGCCTTTTCTGTTTTTGATTTCGTTGTAAGCGATGTTTAGGCACTCCTCAATGGTGGTGCTTTCTAAGAAAGCTATATCATCTAAATAACCAATCATAGTAATGATTTCATAAAAATACAAAAAGGGCGTTTCTCCTCCTATCCCTAACAATCTAAAATTAGCATTCATTAGACGAGTTAAACTATCTTGAATGCTTAATGCTAATACTACTTTGCTATTCTCTCGCTTTCTTTCAAAAGTCAAAACATCATTGATTTGCTCTAATACGTCTATTCTTTTCTTATAGCAGTAGTTAATAAGTGTTACCATTACATCGCCTATGGCGTCCTGAATAGCGGGTTTGTCGTTGTCATAACACGCCTTGATGAGTTCACCAACTTCCTCGTGGGTTTTAAGGAGTTGGTCAAATGGGGTGCTTTTGTCAAATATACCCCTTTCTTTTGCCCACTCTTGGATAAGAGGGACAAGTTCTTGGATTGTTTTATTCATTTTTTATTACATTTAATAAATATGATATTTATATCAATTTGCCTAAAAATATATTAGTATTTATTTTTTCCATATCACAGAAATCAATAGTCTTAAATTCTAATTTAAAATTCAAGTTCTTAAACGCTGTCTCTCTTTTCTCAATAAGAGATACAGTTACATCATAAGTTTCTCTAAATTCATACTTTACTCCCTCAAAAACGAAGCAATCTCTTATCAATTTCAAAAATATGTTTAGCCCATCTTCTGTAATAACTCCTATGAGTTTATATGGCATATTATCCTTAGAGCAATAAATAAACGCTCCCTCTTTAATTTCTGTTATCATTTGTTGATATTTTTAGTGTTAAATTATTTGTTAAAAGGTACATACGCAGCCGTCTTCGTACTCAAATGAGAGGCTTAGCTGATTGGATTGGGCTGCCATACGCACTAAATCGTCAATACTTAAGTGGTTACGAAACATTGTGCCTTGATAGGTGCTTTCTTGTGTTTTACACCAGTCAATAAAGCGGGTGCCGTGTTTGATATTCTCAATTAGATTGGTAGTGCTTTTCTTCCAACACAATTCACAATTACCAAGTTTGTTGTGTATGCCAAGTTTGAAAGGTTGGGCACTCCAAAAAGCATTGAGTTCTTGTTGTCCTATAGGTGCTTCAAAGTCTGTTAGCAAGGGGAATATGCGCTTAGTATCGGCTTTTATCTCTGCCCAGCTGATGCGCTTAGGCATATCCTCTTTGCGATAACCAATAGCTATTTGATAGTTACCCTTTTCAAAAATATTATCAGCAAACTTCTTACTGGGGAGGCTTTTAAGGTTCTCGGAGCAGTAAGGGGCTTTCATATTGGGTAGTCCACTGAATATACCTTTGTTCTTGTGGGCTATCATATTAGCAAAGGTTTGAGCCTGCATATCCATTGTTTCAAAATCTACTACCTTATAGCCTACTCCTACCCCTTTCTCGGTGGAATACACGCCCTCGATAAGGGTTAGGGGTATTTGCCAATGTTTTACAATATCTTTGAGAAAGGCGATAGTTTCGGGGCGTTCCATACCTGTATTGCAGAAAACAAAAACTTTATTATAGTCTGCATACTTAGGGTGGGTTTGTATATGCTGTGCCATACGTGCCGAGCTACGCCCTCCTGATACGGTTACAAGTAGGTTTTTCATTCATTTTTTTATAAATTTTAATAAGCTCTAATACAAGTTCTTGTCGAGCATCTTCATAAAACCAAAAATAATATTCAGCGTTCAGCGGCTCTGCCTTTTTGTTTAGAATACCATAGTTATATGGAGGAGTTTCTTTTACTTCTCCGTCTTCTTCATAGTGTCCTATTTTATACCATATTTCACTATGTAAATTATGCTCTCTAAACCATTTAAAGACTTGTTCCCAAGTAGGAATAGATGTACAGCCTTTTTTCTTATTATAATTGAAATACTTCAATTCTCTCAGTTCTATAACATTGGGATCCTCATTATGTATTCTTTCTTCTATTTCTATACATTGATATCCCATACCACTTATTGCTTCAGAGTTATAATACAAGCAAGGTTCATTAAAACCTATTTTTTTGAGTTCTTTGGCAATGTCAATAGGCACAAGCCAAGTGGGGTAATTTTCTTTATTCATTTTTGCTTATGGTTTAAGGGGGTGTTACTCGGCACTCCACTCTTGGGTTAATTCATCAACTTGTGTTGTTATTTTATCAAATAAAGACTTTATATCTTTATCCTCTATGAGTGCTTGGGTAAGGTCTAAAGACAAATCGCTTAATATCTCTTTGAATAAGAGGGTATTCTTTTCTACTTTTTTAAGGGCTTTGATTACCTTTTCTAATTCTTTAATTATTTCTTGTTTATCCATTGTTTAAATAGTGTTTAAAAGGTTATTCTAAATATAGACCTGTGGTTACTTGTTGTGTGTATTTGCCGCCCTCAACTCCGTGAAGGATAGTTCGTCTTTTTATTTCTTCCTCACTAAGGCGACAAGAGCTATTTTGTGATGGGTGATAAATACCTGAACGAATTATGTATAACGAAAAAAAACTTGCTTGCATTTCCTGACGGCGTTTGTTTTTGGTTTTGGTAGTTCGGCAACGATTGACTATTGGCAAGCCGTGTTTGCGCCATTGTTGATTTAGATGTGCTTTGAAATAGCCGTAGGCACTATCTAATGTTACCCAATCTAAGTAGGGCATCTGTATTGAAAATTCTTTTACGCCACTACCTTTAATACGGTAAACTTTGTAGCTTTTATCCTTAAAGAAATAGTTAATGAGTTGCATAAATAGCCATTGGTCTAAATCAGAGGAGTACTTAAAGTAATACTCTTTTTCTGTGATATTATTAAGCTCTTCTTCTGAAATGTTGTATTTCTCAAGCAGTTTGTTTAGCATTTTCTCGGCTGATTTCTGCTCTCCTGCTACGCCTCGTTTTACGAGTTCATAGACTTTTGCGATTTTTTCCTTTACTTTGTCGTTCATATTGTAATTGCTTTTAGTAATTTACTTGTTTATGCCTAAAACTTGTTTTTTTGTTCTCATTATGATAGTATTTTTTAATTTTTGCCTTATATTTCAATAGTTCATATATATTAATTGCTCTCAAAAGAATTAAAACCACTATCGTTAATTTAAATATTATAAATAATATAGAATAAAAAATTCCATATTCATCTCCATATTCATCAATGCTACTAAAAGTATCTTTCGTAAACCTAAAAGAATAAAAAACAATCCCTATAATATTTGATTGAAAGATTATTTCTCTTATTAGAAAGATTTTTGCTTCTTTGTACTTTTTTTCAATTTCTTGAACATTTATTTTATTTATTTCTACAACAAATGCTCTATTTAAAAAATCAATTATTTCTTTTTTATTTATTTCTACAACAAATACTCTACTTAAAAAATCAATTATTTCTTTTCTTTTCTTCATATCTAAATTTTAATCGTTTTGCTATTAATTCTACTATATCTACGGTTACGGCGTTGCCGATGAGTTTGTAGCGTTTTGTCTTTGATATGCGCCTTTTTCTGCCGTTGTAGTTGCCGTATTGTGTCCAGTTATCTGGAAAACCTTGCAAGCGTTCGCATTCTATTTCTGTTAATCTGCGTATGCCACACAGTAGATTATTCTCTTGAAAGGCGTTGCTTGATATGGTAGGGCAGATTTTGAGATCTGCACCTTTATTTTTGCCTCGTGGGAGTTGGCGTATTACGGGCATACCGCTACCGTCTTCCCTCGCTCTTGCTGGAATAGTAGGGGCAATATTTTTTTTCACCTCTCTAAATCCCTTGCCATCGTTATGCGTGCGGTAAGTACCGACTTGTATTACCGTCATATCAGAGTGCAAGCCTCCAGAATGCCCGCCTCCTGTGAGGGTACTTGCAGTTTTAGGAATGATGTATGTATCATCAGCATTCATATTGCCATTGGCTTTGATTGTTCCACTAAGTTGGGTTTGAAATTGACTTTGCGTTTTTGTTGTAGGAAGGCAATCATCTTCTCGGATAGGAAATACTCCTGGCTGACTTCGTCCTGCAAGATGTCCAACAAGGTATATCCGCTCTCTATTTTGGGGGAGTACCCAGCTTGTATTAAGCAATTGCCATTCAAGTCTATAACCCCCAATGTTGGCAAAGGCTTGGAGAATTGCCCAAAAGTCTGCGCCAGCGTTTGAGGAGAATGCTCCTTTAACATTTTCCCAGATAAATACACTTGGTCGGACGCAAGTAATTAGGGCAATTGCGTACTCGATAAGGCTACTTTTTGCGCCTGCGAGACCGGCACGCCGTCCAGCCATTGAGAAATCTTGGCAAGGCGATCCGAATGTGATAATGTCAATTCCTGTAAAGTCTCCTCCGTGAACAGAGGTAATATCTCCGATGTAGTTTGCATTTGGAAAATTGTGTTTATAGTTTGCAATTGCGTGTTTGTCTATCTCTGAAAAATAGTGCTCTGTAAATTGGTAGCCTGCCCGCTGAAATCCTTTGGCAAAGCCACCTATGCCGCTAAATAGGTCTATGAGTTTCATTGTTCATAAAAGTTACTACTAAATAATAACAGAAGAATAAAAAGTGCTATATACGCTATAATAAAATAAATTGTCCTGATTAACCAATCTTCGTTATTTTCCATATTTGAATAAAATTTAAATTTTAAATTGTTACTAAATCAGTAAATTTTGAGGTTGCCATATTGACGCTACAACGCTCGGAGAGTATGCCTCCGTGTCGGTTCTTAGATATGATTATCTCTACTTCATTATTGGTATTTTCGTTATTGTATTCTTTACCCCATTGCTCAATGCCATAGTATTCTGGACGATATAGAAAAATTACCTCATCTGCATCTTGCTCTATGGCTCCTGAGTCTCGCAAATCAGAGAGCACAGGACGCTTATCATTGCGTTGCTCTACATTACGTGATAACTGTGAAAGAGCTATAATAGGGATATTGAGTTCTTTAGCTAAACCTTTTAAAGAACGTGAAATAAATGATATTTCTTGTTCACGATTACCTGCTTTAGGATGGCTAATAAGCTGGAGGTAATCTATAAATAGAATACCAATATTATGGCGTAGTTTCATTGCTTTAGCTTTGATTTTGAGGTTATCAATAGATAAGCTCGATGTTTCGTCTATGTGTATATTCATCTTTATTAGATTATCTTTGAGGGATAAGTATGTCATTATTTGTTCATCATTAAGTCCTTTACGAAGTATTGCTGAGTTGGGTATATTAGTATAGTTGGTAATGATTTTAGAGGTAATTTGTTCTGCAGACATTTCCAATGAGAATATACCTACTGAATAACCTTGTTTTACCATATCAATAATTTGTTGTACTAAAAAAGTAGTTTTGCCCATACCAGGACGACCTGCCACAATAGTAAGGTTTGAATTTTGCCAGCCTCCTAATACTTTATTAATTATATTTAGGGAGCTTTGCAACCCTGTAGGTTTGCCCTTAAGAATGCTTTCAAAATTTTCTTGTACAGCATTAACTAATTCAGGAAATTTACGTGTTTGACGATTATTTTCAATAAATTTATCTATAAATAGGTTATTAAAATAGTCAAAAGCTTTATCACGTATATCAAATATATCATTCTCTATTCCGTGTGCCATATTTAATAAAGTTGTAAATTTCAGCACAAAATCACGCCTTACAGAAGCCTGAACTAACAGCATTATGTGGAACTCTACATTAGCAGATGACACAGCAAAAACGGACAAATCAATACAATACTGTAAAAGCTCAGGTACATTTCTTTTTTCAAATGCTTTTCCAAGTAAAATTAAGTCTATTGTATTATACTTTTTCCATACTTCTACAATGCTATTATATATTATCTGATGTTCAGGAGCAGTGAACAAATTAGCACTTAGCATATTGTAATACTGGGCTATTACTTGAGGTTCAGAAACAAGATTGCCAAGTACATATTTTTCTATATCTATATCGATTAAACTATTCATCGTAAGTAGCTTTAGGTCGTGTTATATTAGGGATATTAAATATATTATTGTTTTGTGATTTTAAATAAGGTAAGGTATTTTTTAGGGTTTGCTTCCAATTAGTAATAGGTTTATCAAATCCATTTACCCAACCATTAGAATACCAAGTGTCGTATTTGTTTTTTATGTGTTCATCAAGTGAAGGATTATATATAGGAATTGTTTTTGCAAATTCCAAAAACTCATCGTAAGTAGGAATATCTTTAACTTTAGATTGTACTGTTTTAGTTTTCTTCTGTATAGAAGTTTCTTCTACCTCATTTTGAGTATTTATTGGAATATTTTCAGATAAATTCACTTTAGGAATTTCGGGTGCCTTCACTAATACTTCAATATTTGAGACTGATGGAACAAGTTCTTGCTGCACTACTTTTGCAGGTGTTTTTTCTTTTTCTGCAGTAGATGTTACTTCTTTACCTTTACGATTACGAATAACATAATCAGGAATTATTTTATAGACAGTAGGAAATCCCATTGTAACTTGGTAACTAATTAGTCCTAAGTTTCGTAATATCTCTTTATTTATTTTGATAGTTTTTCTATCTATTCTTATTTTTTTTTGAATAAGCTTATCTGGGTATTCAAAGTCTGTTTTACCCGATTTATCCCACCTTTCTAATAAAAGAAAATAAGTAGATACGACAGAGCTATTAATAGGAATTTCATCTGTAAGCTGCCAAAATTTTTCTATTAAATCAAGATAGTCCATTGTCTTTATTATTTTTGTTGCTATTGTTAAACAATTCGAGGGCTTTTTCTTTATCGATAATAATAGTTTTACCTACTTGAAATATAGCCTCATCTAACACACCCGAACTTTTAATTTTACTTGCAGTAGTACGAGAGCACCCAAGCAATTTAGCTAGACCGTTAATACCATATTCGTATTTTTTATTTTTAGCAGCAAACATAAGAGATAACTCTTTTATAAGTTCAGTTTTTTGAAACTCTAAAAATTCTCCAATTGTAAGTTGCCATATAGGGGTATTGTTGTTACATTCCATAATCTATTTATACTTTTATTCCGTTGTAGTATCCGTCCCAGTTTTTGGGTGGAAAGATTTGCTTTCGTTTTAGTAACTCTCTTAATACGGCTACTTCTTTTAATAGTTCATCAGGAACTTTTTTCAATTCTTCTTGAGCTTGTTTTAATTCTTGTTCTTGTTTAGTACCCTGTAACATATCAATAAGTGCTTGTTTGTCTGTATCTGACAAACCAAACTGCTTAATGGTGTTATATGCTATTTGTACTAAAGGGCTCATTGTAAGAATTATCTTTTCAGTTCATTAATCATTATTTGTAGTTCACTACGAAGTTTATTTTTATTAGACAAAGCCCTTTCATATAAGGCTTTAACTATCTCATCATTGTAATTACCATAGTAAAGGACACTTTTCAAGGTGTTTTTATTTAGTCCTTTCTCTTTGGCTATATCTACTATATCACCTTTAACGAGGTTGTTACGAATGAGTTCAAAAAGTTCAGCTTGTAGTTCTTTATTTTTATTGAATGGTAAAGTCTTTGCTTGAGTAGCAATTTTTTCCATTTCAATAAAGTATCTACGGGCTTGTTTTCCTTTTTCTGTTTTTTCGACCATAGAGAGTTCTTTTGCCATATCAAGGGTAAGGGCATATTCTTTTGCTGGTCGCCCTCCAATGGAGTTTTCACCAAATTGGGTGAAAACCTCAAAGTCCTGATGTTCTATAAATCCATATTCCTCTATACGTCCTTTTATCCAAGTAGAAAAATCTCTACCTATCTCTAAGAATTGATGTAGCTCACGAGCAGATACGGCTCTTTGTCCATTTTGTTCAGTTATTTTTACTAATTCGCTCATAGGTTATTATTGTTTGTTAAATACATATTCAGCTAATATATTAAGGTTATCTGTATCAAGACTACAGATGAAATTTATCCAGCTAAGTTCATTGTTATTGTACTGTGAATGGTATCTTTGTACTCTATCAGCTAAATGAGCTACTATAGTATTAGGTACTTTATTCATATAAATTTCAGCTACAATATTTACATTATTCCTACGCAAGAACTTAATAATCCTAAGTAATTCTTGAGCTTCTTTTTTCATTGTAATTCCTCTGTAAATTCAAACTTTAACTGGTTTGGATCTTCTTGGAGAATAGTATTAGTGTTTTTTTCGAAGATTTGCTCTTCAGTAAAACCTTTTTCTTTGTAAAACATAACCGCCTCCCATAAGGTAAGATTACGGCTGTTTCGTCTTGCCAATCCTAACACTGATTGCTGCTGATTTCCGAGCCTCTTAGCGAGCTCTATACTGAATTCGTTGTCGTTCAGTATTTTTTCGATGATAATTTTGCTAACTTTCATTTTAATTTTATATATTTGCCGATTATTTTACATTTGTATTTTAAATATGAATACATACGTATTTTAAATATGAATACATTTACATTTCGGTTGCAAATGTATAGATTAAAAACTAAACTAACAAATATTTTTAGATAAAAAACTAAAATATTTTTGTATTATGATTGAAAGGTTATTGCAATTTATTGATTATAAAGGGATTAGTAAACTTTCCTTTTATAAAGAAGTTGGTTTGTCAAATGGGTTTTTAGATAAAAATAAAAGCGTTGGCTCTGATAATTTAGTTAAAATACTAAAAAAATTTCCGGAGATTGAGCCTTTATGGTTATTATTCGGCGAAGGTGATATGATAAAAAAAGGAATAAACATAGATAATTCTCATTTAAAAACTAAAAATAGTGTAGTAGTAGGCAATAACATTACAGGTAGCACTGGTGATATATCAGTATCATTTTCAAATGAAGATATATCAAAAATCATTGAACAGCATAAAGAACTTACAGAAAGGCTTAAAACAAGCCAAGAGCAAATAACAACTTTATTAGAAATTTTGAAAAACAGTCAGAAATGAGAAAAGTAATTTTATTTTTAGCACTATTTTGTGCTACACTGAGTTATGGACAGACGGATTGTAATGATTTAAAAAAGGAAATTCTATCTGTTAGAGAAGAATTAGTAACTGTAAAAGCAGAAAGTAGCTCTTTAAAAGCTCAGAGAGTAGCTTTAGAAGAGCAAATAGAGTATCTCAAAAAGGTTTTAGAAGTAAATAAACCTGTAAAGGAGGTAGATGTAGATGGTATTAATGCAAAAATAACTAAAATAGAGGGTATTTTAGAAGAAAAAACCATTTATATAACCTTTTTGTTTGAGGCTAAAGTTAATGATAGAAATTTTTATATTAATGATGTAAATATTGTTGATTTAGAGGGAAATACTATTAATAGAAACTATGATAAATCAGAGTCACAAAAAGAACTCACATTTGAAGTGCCAACTAAAATGAAAATGGCTTTCACTTATAATGAGAACTTTGAAAATGGTACTCCTAGTACTATTAAGCTAATACGTATAAATGCTGATAATAGTGATAAAAATTATAAACAATTTAGGAGTGAAATGTTTTTCAGAAACTTAGATGTAAACTGGAGGTAATATTTTATTTCGAAAATAAAAAATACAAGCATATAAACTAATAGAACAATAGAATTAAATTAAAAATAAGTACATTATATTTTTTGTTAATATTCTAATAATTTTTGAGTTAATTACGAGTATATAACCGAGTATTTTTATTAGGTTTTACAATATTAGAAACTATTGTATATATAATATTTTATCTGCAAAGGGAAATTCATAACCCAAAGGTCACGGGTTCAAATCCCGTCTTCGCTACAAAATCGGCGTAACTAATTGTTTGACAATTAATTACGCCGTTTTTATTTTAATGCTGGGGCAAAATTGGGACAATTATACTTACAAGAGATACTAATAAAACTAGAAAACTTCTTACTATTTTTGGTACTCCGAAAATTAAATTATACTTTTGCTGCTATAATTTTCACTTAATTATCAGATAAACGACAGTTAAATATATGGCAAAATACGATGTTCTTATTATTGGTAGTGGTCTCTCTGGATTATTTTCAGCTTTACTCTTGGCAAAAGCAGGAAAAAGAGTGTGTGTATTAGAGAAAAACCAACAATATGGGGGCAATCTACAGACTTTTGAACGCAATCATATTCTCTTTGATACTGGAGTGCATTACATAGGTGGTTTGGCTGAAAAGCAGGTACTTTACGAATATTTCAATAAAGTAGGAATAGCTAACAAACTTTCTTTGGAACGTCTTGATATGAATGGTTACGATCGTATTTGCTTTGCTGATACTCCTTCACTTATGTATCCTCACGCTCAGGGGTATGAAAACTTCATTCAACAACTACTTTTGTATTTTCCTTCCGAAAAGAAAGCTTTAGAACAATATGCAGATACAATGCAATCTGTTTGTGCTCAATTTCCTCTTTATAACCTTAAACAAGGGGATGCTAAATATAATACTGAAACACTTTCTATAAAACTTTTAGATTTTTTGAATAGTATTACTACTGATGAGCGTCTAAAAGCAGTACTTTTAGGGTCTAACTTTCTTTATGGTGGCACTACTGAACAGACTCCTTTGTATGTGCACGCATTATCAGTCAATTCGTATATTGAAAGTGCGTGGCGACTTACACAAGGGGGTAGCCAAATTACTGATTTGCTCATTAAACAGCTACAATTACACGGTGCTGACTTATTCAACAATACTGAAGTAACAGCCTTTGAATATGATAGTTATAACGCCATCTCTTCTATACGTACTAAACAAGGCAGGACTTTTGAAGCTTCTTATATTATTTCGGCTATTGATATCAAACAACTACTCAATATCACAGGAAAAGCACCTTTTAAACCTTCTTTCTACAAACGCGTGCAGTGCTTAAAACCTACAGCTGCTGCCTTTTCATTGCATTTAGTACTCAAACCCAACATTTTTAGATATTTACCTTATAACATATATTGGTTTAAGGATAACAATAGCGTGTATCAGGCAGCTAATTACTCTATAAATGATTTTCCGTTATCATATATGATTTCTATGAATCCACCTAAAAATGGAGGTGAATTTACTGATAATATGACAATTCTCACCTATATGAATCCTACGGAATTACACCGCTGGGAAGAGAGTTTCTGTACCAATACAGAGGGGAAAAGTAGGGGTGAATTGTACGAGATTTTCAAACGTCAGCGGGCTATGGATTTATTAGATTGTGTTGCTCTGCAATTCCCTACTATAAAGAATATTATTACCGACTATTACACCTCTACTCCACTCACCTATCGCGATTATATAGGTAATTTTACAGGTGCTATGTATGGGTACAAAAAAAACGCTAACCATATAATGGAAAGCGTTTTTATGCCACAAACTCACATCAGTAATCTTTATGTTACAGGGCAAAGTGTTGCAATGCACGGACTTGTAGGGGTTACTATCAGTGCGGTGCTTACTTACCAAATCTTGATGCGATCTTCTGGTTTTTTATAGAGTTTATCTCCTTCTTTTACGTCAAAGGCTTTATACCAAGCGTCTACATTTACTAATGGTCCGAAAGAGCGGAAATAACCAGGACTATGAGGGTCTGTTTTTACTTGATTGGTGAGATATTGTTCTTTAGACAATGTACGCCATACAGTACCCCAAGAGATAAAGAAACGTTGTTCTTGGGTAAAGTTGCTAATCTTCTCTACTTGTCCTTTATCTTTTAAATACATTTGTAGTGCATCAAAAGCAATATTTACACCACCAAGGTCGGCGATATTTTCGCCACTGGTGAAAGTACCATTTACAAATACACCTTTTACAGGTTCGTATTTATCATACTGTGCTGCAAGAGCTTTGGTAGCGTTTTCAAAGTTCTTTTTGTCTTCAGGTGTCCACCAGTTTTGTAGGTTACCTTCGCCGTCAAACTCTGCACCGCTATCATCAAAACCGTGTGTCATTTCGTGTCCTATTACAGCTCCTATACCGCCAAAGTTCACTGCTGGGTCGGCTTCAAAGTTGAAGAAAGGAGGTTGCAAAATAGCTGCTGGGAATACGATTTCGTTATAAAGTGGGTTATAATATGCATTCACGGTTTGTGGTGACATTCCCCATTTAGTTTTATCAACTGGTTTGCCTACTTTCTCTAAACTCTTTTGGTAAGCCCATTCACTCACGCGTTGCAAGTTATTAAAATATACCGTTTTGGCAGCAGGTTCTATAGTCAGTTTAGAGTAATCTTCCCATTTATCTGGATACCCCACTTTTACAGTGAATTTATTGAGTTTTGCCAAAGCTTTTTCTTTGGTAGCATCAGACATCCAAGTAAGGTCTTTGATGTGTTGTGCAAAGCTTTTTTTGAGGTAATCTACTAAAGTAACCATTTCTTCTTTAGCTTTAGCAGGGAAATATTTTTCTACATAGAGCTTACCAAAGGCTTCTCCTAAAACACCATTGATAACGCTTAGAGCGCGTTTGTTCATTGGGCGTTGTTCTTGTTGTCCTTGTAATTCTTTATGATAGAAGTTGAAAGAAAGTTCGTCAAGTTCTTTGGTGAGGTTGCTTGCATTATCGGTTACTAATTGGTATTTGAGGTAATCCTTTAGCAGTGGCAAGTTCTTTTCGTTGATAAACTTGTCGTATTGTTTGTACAAGCGAATTTCTGAAACAACTACCTTATCAATATTAACTCCTACATTTTTAAGATATTGAGGCAGGTTGATATTTTTCACCAATTTGCTTAGCTCGTTCATTGTTTGAGGGTTGTAGCTAAGGTTAGGGTTTCGGTCTTCCTCATTGGTGAGCATTAGTTTGGCTACAGAACGTTCAAAATCTACGATTTGTTTAGCTTTTTCGGCTGCTTTGTTGTCTTTGAGTATTTTGAAGATAGCTTCTACGTAATTTTGGTATTTGTTTAAAGCCTCAGTATTTTCTTTGCTATCTTTTTGGTAGTAATCACGTCCCATACCGATACTAAAGTTACCGAGATAGACAGTATTGGTATTAGAGTCTTTCATATCGGCATATACGCCCCAGCCACAGATAGGGTTTTCGCCTTCGGGGGTAACTTCTTCTAAGTATTTTTGAAGGTCGGGGAGGGTTTTGATAGCATCAATTTTGTTTAAATAACCTTCTATAGGTTTGAGCCCTTCGGCATCGCGCTTGTTCCAATCGATGAAAGACTCATATAGGTCTTTTATCTTTTGTCCTTCAGTGCCTTGCTCAAAGTTTTCTTTTAGCAAGTTATCCAAGATAAGCAGACAGTTTTCATCGGTTTTTTCACGAAGGATATGAAAAGAACCCCACGTAGGCTTGTCGGCTGGTATTTGAGCTGTTTTAGCCCAAGTACCGTTTACGTAGTTATAAAAATCATCTTGCGGACGCACAGTAGTGTCCATTTCAGCAAGGGAAAGCCCTTTATCGGCATTCGTGTTCTCAGTCATTGTGTTTTCTGTTTTTTTGTTATTTTCGCAGGCTATCATTAGCCCTATTGATGAAAGTAACAATGCGGTTTTAGCTGTTTTCCTCATCGTATTATTAGTTTTTTGAATTGATACCACAAAGGTAATAATATTTTCTTAATTTGCAAGGGTATTATTAATTTTTTCTATAAATAATAAGGCTATCTGAAAAGTTTTATTTTATGAATGTATATTGCCTTTTACCCCTATAATATAATTGAATGTTATTGATTATCAGAGTAATTAACTTTTACAAACTCTTAGAGTTTGCCAAAGTGTATGGTGCAATTAAACCTTTTAAAACTTTTCGGACAGCCTTATTGTTAATGATTACTTAATTGTAAAATTAAGCCCTTTGTGCTCTCCTAAGCTGTAATAGTGCTTAAAGTTGTAAATGAGGGGATGCCACTCTAATGGGTTGATTTTGTTTTCTTCGATTACTAAATGGTCTTGTGCGTGCACTTGTACAAACTCCAACTCTATGAGGGCAAAGTTATCGCGGTCATTTACTTGTTTTACTTTGGCTTCGGCTTGTATGGGGCATTCGGCTATGCGAGGTGCTCGTACTTTATCGGAAGGTAGCTTGGTGAAGCCTGCTATGGCAAATTTGTCATCAGTATAGGTGTATTTGCCTTGCTTTTGAGGGGGTACGGGATTTTGTGCTGTATAGGGGGCTATCGCTTCTACTTTCTCCCACATTTCTGCCGAAGGTAAATTGAATACTACTTCGGGCACTTCCATTACATTGTGATAGGCTTTGTTGAGCTTTACAAGGGCTATCACGGCATTTGTACCTAAGGTGAAGGTACAAGAAATAGGTGTTACATCGGCGTTTCCGTCTTTATCGGTTGTAGTAAGGAGTACTACAGGAAACCCGTAATAAAACATACTTGGTAAAAAAGACTTCATACTATTTATTTTAAGATTTTTGCAAAGGTACAAAATAATGTTTAATTATCAATGTTTAATGGATTATTTTTTTAGTAGGTTCGTCTCATACTCGGCTGTGCCAGCTCGGTGCGAGCCGCA
>NZ_KB291261.1:3118-76912 GCF_000318275.2 Capnocytophaga sp. oral taxon 332 str. F0381 | reverse complement strand
TTATCCTTCGCTCAACCTTCGCTCAAGGTTCGCTTTAAATAGGTTTATTGAAAATGTAGGTGTGATAGCAAATTAATTTTGGTAAAGATTATAGCAACAAGGGGGTTAGTGAAAATAACTAAAACTGTATATGGGGGTATTGGGCTTGAATGGCGGCTATTTTTTGTTGTAATTGCTCTTGGAAGGCTTTATGACTCTCGGTGTGGGGGTTGAAGGGGCGATGGGCTAAACTTTTTTGAATATTATCTATTTGTTTCATTGTTTTTTGGGTATCAGTATCTATATAGGTGGCTGTTAATTGCTGCCATATATAGTTGATTGCCAGTTCGGAAGGGTGTACCATATCATCTGTATAAAAACGATAATCACGTAACTCGTCTAATAAGAGTTCGTAGGACGGAAAATAATGGCAGGTTTGCTTACTGATAAGTGGATAGAGTGCGGCAAAGAGGTGTGATTTGCTAACTTGGTTTTCTAAAAAGCCATCTTTGAGATGTCGTACAGGGGAAATGGTGCATATACATTCTATATGGGGATTGAAGGTTTTTACACTGCTAATTATCTGATATATACTTTGTTGTATTTCTTCAACTGAAAGGAGATGTTTTGAGAAGTGTGTTTGTGGCACTTTGTGGCAGTTGGCTACCATTTCACGGGTTGTTTTATGGGTATATACCCAAGCTGTACCAAAGGTGATAAAGAAGAATTGCGCTTCTTTAAGGGCTTGGTACAATTTATTCTGCTGGGTATTGGCAAAAGAGATTGTTTCTTGTAGTTCAGGCTTACTGATATCGGAATGAAGGGAGAAACTGTGCCATAGTTCGTTATGCAAAAAGAAGTCTTCGGGGGTGTAGGGTTGTTGTGCTAAGGCTCTTTGTATAACTTTTTGGATTGCTATAGGATGAAAAAGAACGCCAAAGGGGTTGGCTGTAATGGGAAACTTGTAATAAGCAAAGCGAGTGGCTATATTTTGGGCAAAACAAGAGCCTATACTTACTATGGGGGTGTAATAAGTAATTTTTTTAGGGGCTGGGGGAAGCTGTAAGGTTGTTCTGAAGTTCAATTTTAGTTCTTTTCTAAGTTCAACAAAAACTCTTTACGGGTAATACCTCCTCCATAGCCTGCTAAACTACCATCGGAGCTGATAACACGATGACAAGGTATGAGGATGGAGATGTGATTTTTACCATTAGCATTGGCTACGGCACGGAAAGATTGTGGTTTGTCTATTGCTTCGGCTTGTTGTTTGTAGGATCGGGTTTCACCATAGGGGATTGTAAGAAGGTAGTTCCAAACCTCTTTTTGGAAAGGTGTACCTGAGAGTACTAAAGGCAAACTGAAGCTTTGTAGTTCTTTGGCAAAATATGCTTTTAGCTGTTCTTCCAATTGTAATAATAATGGTGTATCTTTTTGGTTATCAGTACCATTTAGATATTGCATTACTTGGCTTTTAGAGAGTAACCAATGATCGTTGTGCATAAATTCGAGCAAACAAATAGCGTTATCGGTTGCCATTGCCAACAATAGCCCTACAGGAGTAATTAGTTTTTTGGTATAGAGTTTTTGTTTTTTCATAGCTTACTTGCTGAAATAATCTAACGCTAATTCATAACTTTGTAATCCGAAGCCTACTATGATACCTTTTACAACTGGAGATAAATAGGAATGATGCCTAAAAGTTTCGCGTGCAAAGGTATTAGAGATATGGACTTCAATCACGGGGGTTGTGATGGCTTTTATAGCATCGGCAAGGGCTACAGAGGTGTGAGTATAAGCTCCTGCATTGAGTATAATCCCACAATAATCAAACCCTACCTCGTGAAGTTTATCTATTAAATCGCCTTCGTGATTGCTTTGGTAATACTGCAAGTGCAAGTGGTTGTATTTTGATTTCAAGGAGTCAAAATACATTTCAAAAGTTTGAGCACCATAGATTTCGGGCTCTCGTTTACCTAATAAGTTGAGATTAGGTCCGTTGATAATAATAATCTTTTTCAATATCAAAACTATTAAATGGTTATATTACATAAAATTGGTATTTTTAATAGCTTCATAGGAAAGAATGGAGGTTGCTTTATTGACAATACTATCTACAGTGATAGTTTCTATCGCTTTTTCGTAACCTTTGGGGTAGGTTTTTCCATAAACTGAGGTGGGTATTAATGGAAATAGGTTTCTATCGGCTAAAATTGCATTACTTAACGGTTGTGCATAGGGATAAAATCCTGCATAGGGGTGTGTAACTCCCCAAATTGTAAGTGTGGGGACACCATACATAGCCGAAAGGTGTGCGTTACCGCTATCCATTGCTATCATTATGTCAAGGCGAGATATTAGCTCCAACTCTTGCTTGAATGAAAGCCTACCCACCATATTTACGACTCTATCTAATTTTACTTTTTGTATTTGGTCGGCTTCATTTTTTCCACCTCCAAAAAGGTAAATAGTAGCTTTTGGATAACGCTGGCTAAGGGTATTAATTACTTCGCACATTTTACTAAAGGGGTATTGCTTGCCTTGAAAAGAGGCAAAAGGGGCTACGCCTATAGCAAGTTCGTTATTTAGTAGCTCTTGTACGGTTTTGCTCAGTTCAGGGGGGGGTAATAGGTAGTCATCGGACAAATCTATGGGGAAACCCAAAGCGGCAAACACATCGGCATAACGTTGATAGGAAGGTTTTAGTTGTTTAAAATTCTTGAATTTATAGCGAGTGAGTGCTTGTTTTTCAATTCGTCCTTTGTCTATTTGGGCAAAGGGTATTTTGGTGGTTTTAAAATAGAGTTTTAGTATATTGGTGCGCAATACGTTATGGATGTCGGCAACGCCGTCAATATCTTTATTAACAAGTTCTTTGAAGAGCCTATAGAGCCCACAAAGTCCTGCGTGCTTACCTGTAAGTTCGGGTGTAAATACCTCTAAATTAGGTATATGAGAGAACATAGGGGTAAAAAGAGGGCGTGTAAGGTAAGTGATTTTTACCTCAGGATATTGCTCTGCGAAAGCTGTGATTACAGGAACACTGATAGCTACATCGCCCATAGCTGATAGTCTAAAAACAGCGATATGTTTCATTTTGTTTTGGTATTATTTTTTTTATTATTATCTTTGGCACGCCAAAGAGCGTTGATAAATAATAAAGGAGGTTGATAATCAATGCAAATGTACTAATTTTTTTTAATATATCAATATTTTATGAAACATTTATTTTTTTTATTACTATTTGCCCAGTGTATTTGGGCGCAACCCGATGCCGTATTTGACTTTAGCAAAAGTCTCCGCATTGACTTTAACTTGCTTACGGATGCTTACCAAACGGAGGTGCTTTTTCAGCAGTTGAAGAAAGAACCACATTGGGGAGGGGCACAAACTAATCTTATCGCTCCTAACTTAGGAAACTTGCGTTTGCAGGTGTTTGACGGTGATAAATTGGTTTTTTCAAAGGGGTTTAATTCCCTTTCAAACGAATGGGCTACGATAGACGAGTCTAAGGGTGAAAAACGTTTGTTTTACCACGCTATTCAAATTCCTTTTCCAAAAAAAGAGCTTACTTTGCACATTGATAGGCGTAATAACGAAATGGTATTTGTAAATATCGCGAAGCGCAAGATAGACCCTGCTGATTATTTTATTAAGGAAGAAAAACAGGTGGCTTACCCTTTTAAAAAACTATTGTACAACGGCGAGGCTGCTAAAAAGGTGGATATTGCTATTTTGGCTGAAGGTTACACAAAAGATGAAATAGAAAAGTTTTATGCTGATGCACAGCGTATGACTGATTATATGTTTACAATCCCTCCTTTTGATGATCTTAAAAAAGATTTTAATGTGTATGCTATTGCAGTGCCTTCGGAGGAAAGTGGAACTGATGTACCAGGCAAGAATATCTACCGAAATACTGCTTTTAATTCTTCGTTCTACACTTTTAACCAAGAGCGTTACCTTACTACAAATAGCCTTAAAGAAATAGCTGATGCGGCAGCTCTTGTGCCTTATGACCAGCTATATGTACTGGTAAATACTCCTATATATGGTGGGGGTGGATTTTATAACAACCTGAACTTGTGTACGGCTGATAATGAACTTTCGGACAAGGTGTATATACACGAATTTGGACACGGATTTGTAGCGCTTGCCGATGAGTATTACTATGAATGGGATACTACTTTTCAGGATACTTATAATCACTCATTAGAGCCTTGGGAAGAGAATATTACTACTTTGGTTGATTTTGGTAGTAAATGGAAGGATATGGTTGCCAAAAAGACTCCAATACCTACTCCTCGTACTGATAAATATAAAAATGTAGTAGGGGCTTTTGAAGGTGGTGGCTATGTGAGCAAAGGGGTATATAGCCCAATGCAGGATTGTCGTATGAAATCTAATGAACCTAAAGGTTTTTGCCCTGTGTGTGAGCGTGCTATTAGAAAAGTAGTAAAATCATATACTGATTAACAAATAAATAAGCCGATTTATCTGTAATTGATAAGTCGGCTTATTACTTCTTAAATGGGTATTATTTTAGTCCGCGTGCTTTGAGTAGTGGTTCAATAGCTGGGGCTTTTCCTCTGAAACTGAGATACATTTTTTCGTAATCCATTGTATTGCCTTTAGAGAGAATCAAATCTCTGAAGCGTTGTCCATTCGCACGGGTAAGTCCTCCGTTTTCTTCAAACCATTGGTAGGCATCGTGGCAGAGCATTTCTGTCCATTGGTAAGAGTAATAGCCAGCACCATAACCACCTCCAAAAATATGAGCAAAGTAAGAAGAGCGGTATCTTGGTGGTACTTCTTTCACCCATAAGCCTGTCTTCTCAAGGGCTGTTTTCTCAAAATCATTTACATTACTGATAATAGTATCTGCTGGGATAGTGTGCCATTGTAGGTCTAAATTAGAGGCTGCTAATACTTCGGTAAAAGCATAGCCTTCGTTAAAAGTGCTTGCTTTCTTTATTTTATCAATAAGAGCTTGCGGAATAGGTTGTTTAGTTTGATAGTGTACTGCATAATTCTTAAGAATATCAGGATATAAAGCCCAATGTTCATTGAATTGTGAAGGAAACTCTACAAAATCGCGTGCTACGGCAGTGCCTGATAGGCTTGCGTACTGCTGATTGGCAAAGAATCCGTGTAATGCGTGTCCAAACTCGTGGAAAAGGGTTGTAAGCTCGTCATAAGTAAGCAAAGCGGGTTTGCCATCGGCGGGTTTTACGTAGTTGCATACATTGTAAATAACGGGTTTGGTATTCAATAACTTAGATTGATTTACAAAGTTACTCATCCACGCACCACCGCGTTTGCTCTCACGAGCAAAGAAATCGCCGTAGAAAAGCCCTAATGGAGTACCATTCTCTTCAAAAAGTTCATATACTAATACATCAGGGTGATATACAGGTATATCTTTGCGTTCTTTAAAAGTAATACCATAAAGCTTAGTAGCTGCGTAAAACACGCCATTTTCAAGGGCATTTTTCAACTCGAAGTATGGTTTTATCTCATTCTCATCGAGGTCGTATTTAGCTTTGCGTACTTGCTCGGCATAGAAGTTCCAATCATAAGGTTCTAAGCTGAAATTACCTCCTGTTTTAGCAATTTGTGCTTGTATTTCTTTTGCTTCAGCTTTAGCTTTTCCTACTGAAGCTGGTACTAAATCTTTAAAAAACTGGGCAATAGCAGCAGGTGTTTTTGCCATTGTGCGTTGCAAACTCCACTCGGCATAGTTTTTAAAACCTAAAAGTGCTGCTTTTTTAGCGCGAAGTAGGGCAATGCGCTTTAAGATGTCGTTAGTATTATGAGCGCCGCCATCGGTACGATTCCAAGCTGCTTCAAATAGTTGTTTGCGCTGATTGCGGTCAGCTAATTCACTAAGAAGGGGTTGCTGGGTAGTATTTACAATAGCTATTTTTTTACCATTAATAGTTTGCGCTGCTGCCAACGAACCTTCTAAAAGTGTTTGATTGAAATCAGTCTCCAAAGAAGCTAACTCACTATTATACTTTTTAAGAGTTTCTTTATCAGCAGCCGATAAATTCGCTCCTGCTACCTCAAAATCTTCATAGTAATTCTCCAATAATTTAAGCGACTCAGGGTCTAATTGCAAGCTCTCACGTTTATTGTATAAGGCTTTAATACGTGCAAAAAGCTTTTCGTTTAAGTGAATACCATCAGCGTGTTCAGCAAACTTAGGTGAGAGCTCTTTTTGCAATACTTTCAGTGTGTCGTTGGTATGTGCTTCTGTTAGAGCGTTGAATACTGCTGAAGCTCGTTCCAATTCCACTCCACTTTTTTCTAACGCAATGATAGTATTTTCAAAAGTAGGTGCTTCGTTGCTATTAGCGATAGCAGCTATACGCTCGTTTTGCAATGCCATTCCTTTAAGAAGTGCAGGACGATAATGCTCATCTTTTATCTTTGAGAAGTCTGGAGCTCCGTATGGCAAGGTACTTTCTACAAGTAGCGGATTATTATCTATATTCTCTGTCATTTTCTTTTGGTTTTCAGAAGAGTTACAGCCTACTAAAGCAGTAAATAGTAGTGCCGAAAAGAGTTGTTTTTTCATAGTCTGTTTGGTTTTAAAAATAGGGACGAATTTCATCAATCCGCCCCTTTTTTGTTTAACTAAAATTTATTACTTAGCTGTCAAACGCACATCTATACGCCTGTTTTTTGCTTTGCATTCATCAGTATCATTAGCAGGACATATGGGGTGTTCTGCTCCATAACCTTGAGCACTCAACTGTGCTTTGTTAGCACCCAATACTACCAATTTGTTTAACACCGAATTAGCGCGCCTTTCAGAAAGTTTTAAGTTACCTTCAGCACTACCTGTATTATCAGTGTAACCTCCTAAACGGATAGCCGCATTAGGATAAGCTTTCAATATAGCTACAATGTTTTTTAATTGTTGTTCTGAACCTTCAGTAAGTTCGTCACTACCTGTTTTGAAGTAAGTTCTATCCAAAGTAATCCAATTATCTTTGAATTGTTCTGGAGTAGTAAGGTTTTTATCTTCCAATAATTTTACAAGGTGAGCCTCAGATGAATTTTCACCTACTTCTAACATTGTATTGTCAAGAAGAATCAATTCAAATAAATTACCTACGTTATACTCATAATTACCATCAGCATTAAGCATACCTTCAGCTACAGGAGTTTCAACTGTTTCTATAGTTTCACTTTGTTGAAGCTCTGCTGCTTCTGGAGGTATAATATTTGCATCAGCGGTATGTCCGCCCAAAATAGGAGCAATAACCAAACCTACCAAACAAGTTAGTTTAATAAGGATATTCATTGAAGGGCCTGAAGTATCTTTGAATGGGTCACCTACAGTATCACCAGTTACAGCTGCTTTATGAGCATCAGAACCTTTGTAGGTCATTTGTCCGTTGATTTCTACCCCTGCTTCAAATGATTTCTTAGCGTTATCCCAAGCACCACCAGCATTATTTTGGAAGATTGCCCATACTACACCCGATACAGCTACCCCAGCCATATAAGCACCTAAAGCTTCAGCTCCCATTACAAAACCAATAATGATAGGGGTGATAATAGTAATTGCTCCAGGCAACATCATTTCACGCAAAGCGGCTTTAGTAGAAATATCCACACATCTGCCGTACTCTGGTGTACCCTTACCTTCCATAATACCTGGGATTTCGCGGAACTGACGGCGTACTTCGTTTACCATATCCATAGCCGCTTTTCCTACTGATTGCATTGCCAAGGCTGAGAAAATTACCGGAATCATACCTCCAATAAACAACGCTGCCAATACATCTGCTTTGAAGATATTAATACCATCAATACCTGTAAAGGTAACATAAGCGGCAAACAATGCTAAGGCTGTAAGAGCTGCAGAAGCAATTGCAAAGCCTTTACCTACAGCAGCAGTAGTATTACCTACTGAGTCTAAAATATCTGTACGTTGACGTACTTCTTTGGGTAGTTCACTCATTTCAGCCACCCCTCCTGCATTGTCAGCAATAGGCCCAAAAGCATCAATAGCCAATTGCATAGCAGTAGTAGCCATCATTGCCGAAGCTGCAATCGCAACCCCGTAGAAACCTGCTAAGGCATAAGAGCCCCAAATTGCTACTGCAAAAAGCAATACAGAACCAAAGGTTGATTTCATACCAGTAGCCAAACCTGCTATAATGTTAGTAGCTGCACCAGTTGAAGAGTTACGCACAATATTCAATACAGGTTTTTTACCCAAAGCAGTAAAGTATTCAGTAATAGTAGAAATAAGTAACCCTACAGCTAAACCTACAATAGTAGCATAGAATACATTAATACTTGGTATTTCCTTCACTCCTTCTCCAAAGAAACTCATCTGAATAGTTTCAGGAAGCATATATTTAATTAGGAAGAAACAAGCTACCAAAGTAAGCCCTAAAGCTACATAGTTACCTGTGTTTAGCGAGCTTTGTACTTGTTTTTCTTTAGCTTCATTATTTTTGATACCTACGAAGAAAGTACCGATGATAGAAGCTACAATACCTACCCCTGCAATTACCAAAGGTAAAAGTATAGGCCCCATATTGCCGAAGTTGTCTGTAAAGGCACCTCCATTGCTCATCGCCATATCTTTGATTACGTAGTTACCCAATACCATTGAGGCAAGTACGGTAGCCACGTATGAACCAAATAGGTCAGCACCCATACCTGCTACGTCACCTACGTTATCACCTACGTTATCAGCAATAGTAGCAGGGTTACGAGGGTCGTCTTCAGGGATACCTGCTTCTACTTTCCCTACAAGGTCAGCCCCTACGTCAGCAGCTTTGGTATAGATACCTCCTCCCACACGAGCAAAAAGCGCAATAGACTCAGCTCCTAATGAGAAACCAGCCAAAGCTTCAAGTACAAGGGTCATTTCATCATAAAAAGGTTTGCCTCCTTCTATAAAGGTGTTTACAAAGAGAATGAAAAACAAGCTCAAACCCAATACAGCCAAACCTGCTACTCCCAATCCCATTACAGTACCACCTCCAAATGATACTTTTAAGGCTTTTGGCAAACTAGTGCGTGCTGCTTCTGTAGTACGCACATTAGAGTTGGTAGCAATACGCATACCTATGTTTCCGGCTAAGGCAGAGAAGAACGCTCCACACACAAAAGCTACCACAATAAGCCAGTGAGAAGTCTCCACCACACGCGAAACAATAAATAAGGATATAGCGGCTATCACCACAAAAATACCTAAAATACGGTATTCAGCATTAAGGAATGCCATTGCACCTTCTTTGATACTTTTAGAGATGCTTTGCATTCGTTCGTTGCCTGTGGTTTGCTTGTTCACCCACAAAGCCTTTGTAATCATAAAGATAAGTCCCAGAATAGCAAGGACTAACGGTAGATATAACATCATTTTATCCATACAAATATTAATAATTAATTATTCAGGCGGTAAAATTACAAAAGATTATATTAATAAGAAAATAAAAAGCAATTTTTTTTATTTTTATCCTAAGAAACCTATAAAAGTAGTCAAGATAAAGGCATTAATAAAGTCTATAAAAAAAGCTCCTACCATCGGTACTATCAAAAAAGCTTTATGGGAAGTACCAAAACACTCAGTAACCGACTGCATATTAGCCACTGCCGTAGGGGTAGCCCCTAAGCCAAAACCACAATGCCCTGCGCAGAGTACCGCTGCATCGTAATCAGCCCCCATCAGGCGGAAAGTTACAAAATAAGCATAAGTACACATTACAAAAGTTTGTATCACCAAGATGATAAGCATCGGAACAGCTATATCTAATAATGTCCAAAGTTTTAAGTTTAAAAGAGCAATCCCTAAAAACAAACTTAGTGAAGCATTGCCAAATACATCTATAGCACGGTCAAACATATTCACTTTGAAAGCATTAGTAAGTACATTGCGTAAGAATACCCCAAAGAATAAAGCCCATACAAATTGTGGGATAGTAAATTTTTCGGGTAAATAAGCTGTCACAGTAGGCGAAACCATTATAGCCGAAAATGATAAGCAAGCTGCAAAAAGTGCCATTGTCTCTATCGCCGATTTTGAAGTAATAAGGCGTTGTTTTCCCGAATTTTCAAACACTTCCACCACAGTATCTACAGCATTATCGGTAGCTGTTTTATCTGTGATAGGTTTTCTCCCTATTTTGTTCACCAACTTGCGTGCCACAGGCCCTCCTATCAGTCCACCAAGTATCAAGCCAAAGGTAGCCGAAGCCATACCAAGACCAGTTGCCCCTTTAATGCCATAGTCTGTCTCCAATATCTTGCCCCACGCACCTGCCGTACCGTGACCTCCAGTCAGGGTGATAGAACCTGTTATCAAGCCCATAATAGGATTTTGCCCCAATGCACTCGCCAGCCCTACCCCTACCGAGTTTTGTACTACGATAAATAGTGCTACTACTCCTAAAAAAATGATAAGCCCTTTACCACCTGCTTTTAGTCGGGAGAAATCGGCACTAAGCCCAATAGACGAAAAGAAAAACAACATAAAGGCATCTTGCAGATTCGTATTAAAGTCTAACGAAATCTTGTATTTAAGATACAGCAGATAGATAATAACAGCAGCCAATAACCCTCCAGCTACTGGCTCAGGAATATTAAAGTTCTGTAGTAATTTTATTTTCCCTACCAATAAGCGTCCTACCAATAGCACAAGAGTAGCAATAATAAGTGTGTAATAAGGGTTGATAATAATGTTGTTCATTATAGTTTAAAAGATTAATGTTTTTATTGTTAGCTTTTTTCCGACTGCAAATTTATAACATTTATCTCAATATTACCAAATATTTAACCTTTTGTTTTGTTAAAAAAATAAGGCTATACAAGATTTTCCAACACTCTTGTATAGCCTTATTTCATTCATTTAAAAGAAGAACCGCTCTTTTTCGCCTCTATCATTTAACAATTCTAATGAATTACGACTGTTAGATGACAAACTTCCCATTATGTTTTTGAGCTCATCTACATCTTTGAAGCTCTTACCATTCACTGAAAGTAGTACTTTTCCTACAATACTAAGGTTGTTGTACTCGTAAAATTGCGAAGCTCCCGTTATTTTAACTCCCGTTTTAGTTTTAAAACGTTTTTGGTCTGCTTCCGATAAGTTCTTTACCTCCAAGCCTAAAGCATTAAGCACATAAGTACTATTCTTCATCAGAGTAATATTGGCAGTTTGATTCTTGCCATTGCGCTCATAAATAACTTTTAACACATCACCAGGTCGTTTAGAAGCTATATAGCCACTAAGGTCTGAATATTTGTGTATTGTTACATTATCTATCTGCTTGATAATATCACCTTTTTTAAGCCCAACCTTGCCTGCTCCCGAATCTTCCTCTACTGTTTCTATGTAAAAACCTTCTGTGTCTTTGATATTCAGCTTTTTAGCACTTTCCGAATCCAAATCAGTACCACGTACCCCCATTACACCTCGTTGTACGTTACCGTATTCTATAAGGTCTTCCACTACTTTTTTAGCAATATTACTTGGCACTGCAAACGAATATCCCATATACACCCCCGTAGTTGATGAAATAGCCGTATTGATACCTATCAGGTCGCCATTTAGGTTTACCAAGGCACCACCACTATTTCCCATATTTACTACGGCATCTGTTTGTATAAACGATTCTATTTTATCACTTCCTCGTTCACTGATATTACGTGCTTTAGCACTGATAATCCCCGCAGTAACTGTTGAGTTTAGGTTAAAAGGATTTCCCACTGCCAGCACCCACTCCCCTACTTGAGTATTATCAGAGTCGGCAAAAGTAAGGAAAGGTAATTTTTCTTCAGCTTCAATTTTTAGTAAAGCTATATCCGATGATGTATCTGTTCCTATAAGTTTTGCAGTATACGTTTTGTTGTTGTTTAAAGTTACCTCTAGGGTAGTTGCGTTAGCAATCACGTGATTGTTTGTTACTATATAGCCGTCAGGCGTGATTATCACTCCAGAACCCGTACCCACTTGTGTTTGTTCTCCTCCTCTATTGCCGTAAAAAAGATCAAAGATAGAGGTAATATTCCCTTGTGATTTCACCGTATTTTTCACGTGCACCACACTATTCACAGTTTTATTGGCAGCATCCACAAAGTTTGTTTCGCCCAGCACCGCCTTATTTGGGGTCGTATGATTCGTTTGTACAATTGCCGGACGTGACAATAATTCAAGTGCCGACTGTTTTGCATCTTGTTTGTCTATAAAAATTTTGTAACCTCCTAAGGTTAAAGCACCACCCAATATAGCGGCTGATACTACATTTGCATAATTCTTTATCATATTCTTTGTTTTAGTGTTTATCCTTAATCTATTAGGCAACAACTGTGCCAAAGTGATAAAGAAAAAAGCTGCTGCTTTGTGTAGCAACAGCTTTTTTTAGTTTATAAGGCAAAACAAAAATTACAATTTAGGCGCACCTGCCAATACATCAGCATCCGCTCCTTCAGCAAAGTTTTTCTTTTTGAAGTTTTCTACGAATGATTCTGCCAATTCTTTTAGTTTTGCATTGAATTGTCCTTTGTCTTCCCAAGTGTTTTCTGGGTTCAAAATGCTTTGGTCTGATACCCCTTCGCAAGCTTGTGGTACTTCAAAACCAAAGATAGGCAATTTCTTGTACTCAACGTTATTTAATTTGCCGTTAAGTGCTGCTGTAATAAGCGCACGAGTATCTTTTAGGCTACATCTTTTCATTTTTCCGTTGTAACCAGTGTTCACCAACCATACGTTCACGCCAGTCTCTTTAATTTTGCTTGCCAAACGTTTTCCGTATTCAGCTGGGTGCAATGGCATAAATGCCGCTCCAAAACAAGCTGAGAACGTTTTTTGTGGTGTAGTAATACCTACCTCAGTACCAGCTACTTTTGAAGTATAGCCCGATACAAACTGATAAGCTGCTTGCTCAGGGGTTAATTTTGAAATTGGAGGCAATACCCCATAAGCATCAAAAGTAAGGAAGAAAATATTTTTAGGATTATGTCCTATTGAACCTGGTTGTATGTTAGCAATGTGGTAAATAGGATATGAAACACGAGTGTTTTCAGTAATGTCTGTACGAGCAAAATCTACCACTCCTTTTTCATCCATAATTACGTTTTCAAGGATAGCTCCTTTCTTAATAGCTCCAAAAATTTCAGGTTCTTTTTCTGCTGTAAGGTCTACTACTTTAGCATAGCAACCTCCTTCAAAGTTAAACACTGTATTTTCAGGAGTCCATCCGTGCTCGTCATCACCTATTAAGTGACGGTTAGGGTCTGCTGAAAGGGTAGTTTTCCCGGTACCAGACAAACCAAAGAAGATAGCAGTATCACCATCTTTACCCACGTTAGCAGAACAGTGCATTGGCATAGTGTTGCGGAACACAGGCAATTCAAAGTTCATAGCCGAGAAGATACCTTTCTTAATTTCTCCTGTATAACCAGTACCACCTATCAAGGCAATCTTTTTAGTAAAGTTAAGAATTGCAAAGTTAGCTTGGCGAGTTCCATCTACTGCTGGGTCTGCAAGAAAACCTGGTGCATTCACCACCAACCAATCTTCTTTAAATGAAGCCAATTCACTATCCTCTATGCGCAAAAACATATTAAAGGCAAAAAGATTGCTCCAAGGAAGTTCTGTAATCGTACGAATGTTTGTGCGATACTTAGGATCTGCACACACATAACCATCGTGCACATAAATTTCCTTTGATGAAAGGTAAGCCACAACCTTGTCATATAGTTTGTCAAACTTGTCGGCATCAAAAGGAATGTTGATGTCGCCCCACCACACACGGTCTTTTGTGATGTCGTCTTTTACAATAAAACGGTCTTTAGGCGAACGACCTGTAAACTTACCAGTGTTAATGGCAATTGCTCCTGACGAAGCCTCAACTCCCAATTTCTTGTCTAAAGTTTCTTGGTGTAGTTCGTCAGCTGAAAGTTGGTAACGAACATTAGCATTCTTAATTCCGTATTTATCTACGGAAAGTGTTTTTGAATTACTCATAATGTCTCAATTTATTTAGAAATCTGTAATTTACAATCCCTCAATCTCGCAAATTTCCTAAAAAGAAACTTACTGCGAATATGAAATAGAGCCAACTCACAAAATTCTTTTACCAAAACTTTTTTCAAACTTTCACCTAAAAAGCACCTTTTATTGTGCGTTTAACTCTATCTCCTAAATATGCTGCAAATGTACGCATATATTTTTTAATAACAAAATATTTTTAGCATTTTTTTTGGCTAAAATAATATTTTTTTAGCAACTTATTGTGCCACATAAAACCACACTTCACTATTACGCGCACTCGTAAATAAATAGTAACCATTTTGCTGGTCTTCTACCGTATACGGACTGAACTTCGCCAACTGCAAAAACAAACTTTTTACACTTGAAAAAAAGTACAAACTATTGTATTCTTTCTCCAAAGTATCTCTAAAAAGTATCTCCACTTGGTTCGGCTTCCCTGCTATCCCCACAAATTCCGATTCGTAATAACAAGTATAACCACTCACTTCAGCATAAAATTGTGATACACTTGTACCGTCATTCCCCACCGATAATGGTAAAAAATAAAGTGCATCCGATAACACAAAATTACTACCAAACTCTCTTGTAATAGCTCTCTTTCGTCTGTTGAAATAGGTTAGTAAACTTGGCGATACCCATCCCGTTAAAAAATTTATCCTATGTGCATTATTAGTAGGAATAAAAGCAGGATTTACAAAATTAATACTTATAGAACCATCTGCCGTAGTAAGTCCTGTTTTAGTATCATTAATATAAAATTCACTAAAGGTAACTCCATTGATAGTTATAGGTTCGTAAAGCTTAAACCCTTTTTCAGTAATAGCAAAGGCTCTTTGGTCATATTTCTGATTATTATCCCACAAAAAAGCAAGTTGCCTATAACTAGAGAAAAATTTCAGCGTTACTTCAGTACCATTTGCCATAATAGGAGTTAATGCCTTGTTTTTTAATGTATTTGTGTTCTCACGTAACTTATTCAAAAAACTCTCCCTATTCCCTTCTAATTTTTTCAAAGTCGCAAGGTTGTTAGATTTTCTCCCTCTCAACATTAAAACCCCATTTTCTTCTTTCAAGATTACAAATTCTGTTTCTCCTCCTCGTCCTGAAGGAAAATTATTTGTAACGTATGAAAAATGGTGTAGTGAACTATCATAAGTTTCAAAACTCAAAGTAGGTCCCTCTGTAGTTGTATAGCTAAAGTATGAACTACTCTCATTATTATTAGCTTTCACTTCCGATGAGGAGGTTACCATTCCTTCGTTAAACTTTAATACAGTGCTATATCCACCTATGCTACGAGGGTAGCGAGGATAGTCTCGTTCAGTTGCAAAAACAGTAGGATTATATGGGTATGCCCAAAAAGCTGTATTATTTACACCTGGGTAACTCGTTAGCACCCAATAGGTACCAGGAGTTTCCAATAAGTCCTTATAAGTTTGTAGCACTTCCACACTCCGTTCCGATGGTTTCTTGCTAAACAATTCTTTTTCTTTATAATCACAGCTCGTAAAAGTGAGAAGAGCAAATGCTATGTATATATATCTTTTCATCGTTAATTGTCATTTAAAATTGAAAAATCTTTTCTTTGTACAGGCACACCGTCAAAAGTCTTTCCTGCTACATAAGGATAACGACTGCGTATTTCAGCGCGAAACTCATCAAGATTGATATTCCAAGTGTTGCTAAGATATTGTTTCATAATAGCCATTTTTTGCTCTATCTTTTCTTTACCTGTATATCGTTCTGTATCCCTTATTTTTACATTAGCTTCTGCTAACACCTCTTCCCATACACTTGCCGACTCATAACCTGCTGTATTACCATAGTTTACAAACTTAGCTTTCCAAGCTGTATATAACGCATCGTCAAAACCATCTCCATCGGTATCCAAACTGCTATCGCTGGTAGCACAACCACAGTCCAACGAAGCATTGTAATACACTATATAACGTGCCAATAACTCTACAAAATCCTCATCGTGGTCAAAGCTCGAATAAGCTGTAATAAATCCTGCTTTCAAATAATCCTTAGTACTTCCCCAGTAAGAAAAACAATTACCTCCTTGGTAGTCGTTTAGTGATATTTTTTCATAATCAGTACCATACAACACCGATTGGTGTAATGTATGCGAATTTTCGTGGTATAGCGTAACCAATAGGTTATCGTTTAGCCAATAAATATTATTAGGCTCTATGTTGTTTATCTCGGTTAAGTGTACTTTAGTCCCTGCCATAGCAAGTCCCACATTTTTAGAGCCATCAGTGTTAAAAGCTGGCTGTCCCAACAATACAAGTGTATTGAAAGAATGTTCTTTCAAAAACCTTTGTGAAGTAATTTTCACATAAGGCTCTATGAATAAGTATTTAAATACATTTACAAATTCTACTGCCTTATCGTATTGTGTAGGTGTATAGGGATACTCTCGGTTAATAAACTTTTTATCTTGAAATCGATACACTACCTCTATACCGTAAGGTCCCGCAATGTATTTGTCTAAATATTTATCCAATCGGTTTTGAGGATTCAAAGGGCGTTGAGGAGTAGCGTTTTCTTTCATCACCTCCTCAGGAATTATATCATCGTTATCACAGCCCATAAAGCTGAGTGCAACGAGCAAAGGAAATATTATTTTTCTCATAACGGTCTCTTTTTTAAATTATTTCTAAAAGGTTATCTCGGGTTTGCTTGCATCCCTGCCCCAATGGCTGCATCGGGTAGTTGTAGCGTGCGTCTTAAGTCGTTAGGAGGCAAAATAGCTTTAATAGTAGAAAGGTTTCTATCACTATTATCGCGCTCATAGCGAGCCACTTCTATATTGTAACGGCGTATATCTTGCCAGCGTAAGCCTTCACCCAAAGTAAGGATACGCCTACATTGTAGTACATAGTGTAATAAAGGTTCTTGTATACCGTCATTTACTATTGTAAATGAGGGTGATAAACGTTTCTTCTGGGTGGCACCATTGTTAGTAGCTGTAGATGAATATTCCAGTCCGTTATAAAAATCAACAATTTCTTGTTGTGTAAATTCGTTCTTGCTGGTATATCCTCCTATGGTTACATCTTTTTTTATAAATTTAGCCGTCCACATATTCAGGTCGGTAATGGCACTTTGATATTGTTGCAAATGTATTTTAGCTTCTGCACGCACCAATAGCGTTTCATCTGTAGTAAAAGGCACCATTATACTCTTTGTTGTGTTGGCACCCATTTCTGTTTTAGCAGTAAATTTAGGAAATTTATCCAGTACTACCCCATCAGCTCGGGCACTAGTAGGTATAAAAGGCTCAAAATAGTAGTAATTAAATACAAAATTAGTACTTGATTGTCTTTGTTGATACCACACATTGGCAGTTACCAAAGTTTCTTCACTATTAGTACGCCTATTATGTACAAACCGAACAGTATAAGGATTGAAATACAAAACCGAAATATCTGAATTTACAGGTAAAAGTAATAAATTAGCAATATGGCTTTCTTTAGTATAGTAAATTGCAAACCTACCAAATACTTTTCCTCCAGTTTTATTAGCATCGGTAAAATCGCTCCAGTTGCGCAATAAGCCTGCCGTAGTAGCATTATTAGTAGTTAGTACTACATTAGCAGCATCTAAGGATTTTTGCCATTGTTGATAGTACAAATAAAAACGTGCTGCAAACGCATAAGCCGCTTTTTTATTGAAGTGATATTTAGGCGTTTTATAATAGCTATCGTTTATCAGTGGTAAGCCTGCTGTTAGGTCTGCATCTATTTTGGCATATACCTCAGCCACAGTACCCCTATCGTATTTAGGAAAAAGTTTTTCTTCGGGACGCAACATATAAGGAATACCCAAATCGGTAGCGCTGGTGGTAAGATTATAAGGTTTTGAAAAAAGATTAACTAGTACAAAGTGAGCATAAGCTCTTGCCAATAAGGCTTCTCCTTTGCTCGCTTTCACTTCAGCAGAGTTACCCATCTTCTCAAGGGCTTCCAATGCTGTATTAGCTGTATTAATCGCTTGGTAGTGAGCTGTCCAAACGTTTTGTAACCCATCTTTATTAGAGTATTCTTTTATCACCTGCCAATACGAAGCCTCTACACTCAAGTAGTTTGCATTAGATATAATAGTACCATTATCATCTATATTGTCTGATGATAACTCACTAATAAGTGCTTCACTACTTTTAGGATAGGCATTAGTAAGCAAGCGGCGCGCTTTTTCGGGAGTATCTATGCGCACTTGGTTATCAGGTATTTCATCTAACAGATTGTTACAAGCAGTTAAACTACAAGCCGTTAGTATTAGGGTATATATCTTTTTCATCATATGCTAAGTTTAAATGTTAAGTATTAAAGTCCTACACGTAATGTAAAAATCAATCGTTTAGGCTGAATAGGTGTACCAGTCGCCAAATAGTCAGGGTCATCACCATTCAATTTTTTATCAGCATATAGTAGAGCAAGGTTAGTACCTTGTACTTTGATACTCAGCTGGCGAAGGTGATTTCTCTTCAAGAAGTCTTTATCAAAAGTATAGCCTATAGAAATCTCTTTCAAGCGTATATTATCACCTTTAGCAATACGAATATCAGTATAATCATAAGTGCTATAAGCTCGTACTAAAGGATCTCTTTGATATTGCTCAAGCATATAAGAGGTAAATGTCCTTGGCATATTAGTTATTTTTTCATCACCTTCTTTTAGCCAACGATTATTTACTTCACGAGGGGCAGAACCATATTCAGTAACATAAGCATTAATAATCTTGCTAAGACGTACTACGTTACCGTAAGAATACGTAAATACCACACCTAATGACAATCCTTTATAGGTAAATGAATTGCTCAAACTTCCTTTATCGGTAGGAATGAGTGTACCCGAGTATTTAAGAAAGTCTACATTTCGGCTGTCAAAACTTATACCACTCATAGTAGGGTTCCCGTCAGCTCCCATAAAGGTAGGTAGTCCTTTTTCGTTCAAACCGTTAAAAGGTACCGAAAAGAGTGAGTTCAGCGGATAACCTTCTTTTGCAAAACCTACAGAACCGTTAGAGGTAGAGTAGCCTGTCATATCCTTAATTGTAGGGGCAGTAAGTAGTTTGGTAATTTTATTAGTAGCACGAGAGTGAATAAACGACGTTTTCCAGCTGAAGTCTGCTGTTTTTATATTCGTAGTTTCTAACCCAAATTCCAAACCTTGAATACGCATCTCTGCCATATTTCCTTTTTTGGTTACGACACCTCCCACACCTTGTGTTGTAATGTTACCTATCAAGTCGTAGCTATTACGGTTAAACCACTCTGCCGATATATTGATGCGATTATTAAATAATCCAAATTGGGTACCGAGGTTTAACTCTTGGTTTTTCTCGTAAGTAAGGTCGTGATTGGCTGCATTTTTTATATATAAAGCCGTTTCACGCTCATTAGAGTTACGCCAAGGTATATCGGTGTAAATTTGAGAAAGCGAATTGGTAATTGAAGGTGATATTGCAGTTATCCCAAAAGATGCTTTAAATGATAAGTGTGAGAGAGGTTTAAGTTTAGGGAAGAAACTTTCATTGGTTACATTCCAGCTTACCCCCGTATTCCAAGTTGGCATCCAGCGTATATAACGCGATTCTGCAAATTTGTTAGACGCATCGTAGCGCAAAGTGCCGTTAAAGCTATAACGATTTAAAAACGTATAACTCATATTGCCAAAAAGTGCTTGGTTGTTATTCACTGTGTTGTTAATGGCGTAATAACCTTTATTTTCCTCTTGTCGTTTTTTGAAGAATAAATAAGAGTAATAACTATGGTTTCCAGAATTGTAAAGCACTCCATAATCTTCATTTTCATCTACGTGGCGTTTTGTATTGTCCATTTCAAAACCTGCCAACATTGTCAAGGCGTGCATACCATTTTTGAAACTATCATTGTAGCGTAAGGTCGTACGAAAGTTATTAGTAAAAGTAGAAGTTTCTCGTTTAGAACGTATTCCACCTTCTGGCAGTACCGAGATAGGCAAAGCAAAAGGATCATTAGGATCTTTATACAAATAAGTATTGTTACTGCGTATTATATCGGTGGACATTTCGCGATATGACATTGCTTCGTTTGAATTTTCAGTACGCTCAGTATTGCGTATGAGCGTTTGGTAACGCACAGCTCCCATCATAGCCGCTTCCAATTTGGCGTTTATTTTCCACGTAAGTTGTGCTTGCAAGCGCACATTAGAAGTATATTTGTTTCGGTAAGCATTATCTATCTCATTAAATATATTATAGGGAGTATGTCTGTAAGTGTAATAGGCTTTAGGGTCTAAAGTACGTGAATAACCCAAAGCATAGTTATACAAATCCTTCTCAGGGTCTCTTTCTTCTCTATACGACAAATCATTGATGATATTCAAGCGAAGTTTCTTTGATAGATTGTAGTTGGCATTTAAGTTACCCGCGTATTGTTGTAGCGTACTTCCTTTTGTCCATCCTGGGTCGTTTAGCATACTCAAGGCTGCATAATAGGTAGATTTTTCATTCCCCGAAGTAAAAGAAAGTGTATGATTTTGCATTATATTAGTTTGAAACAATTCATTAAACCAATTAGTATTTCTAAGAGCTGCTTCTCGCAAATATGCATTACGTCCTGCATCGGTATTAGGAACTATAGCATTACCATTAGCATCAAGTTCTCGGTAGAGTTTATACATTTTATAAATAAGCCCCGATTGAGCGTAATAATCATCTACCTTGAAGTGTCCATTCTCTATAAACTCCTTATATAGTATTGCCTGATTTTGTGAGTTCATAATATTGTATTGTCCATAGGTAGGAATAAACCTAAAGGTAGACTCATTGGTATAAGTTATATTACTACTACCTGTACTACCGCGTTTGGTGGTGATTACCACTACCCCACCAATAGCTCGCTGCCCATAAATAGCCGTTGCCGAAGCATCTTTCAGTATTCTAAAACTATCAATACTTTCAGCTGTAAGCCCTGGTATGGCAGAAGCTATAAGCATCTTAGCATCGTCCGATACCAAATCCTCAGGCTTAAGGTCTACTGTATCTTCCAAGATTACCCCATTGAGTACCCATAAAGGCTTGTTACTCCCCGAAATTGAAGTCTCACCCCTCGTATTGGTATTCATAGGCGTTTGGGCTGTAGCTGTTTGGGTAGTTTGCACCGTAGTTTTCGTTTGTTGAGCAAACAACGTACCTGCAGTAGCCAAACAAAGCAATAAAAATAATTTGTTCAGTTTTTCCATAGTCATTATTTTAGTTTTACTACCTATCATCTTTACATTCCTTTTTGCAGGTTCAGTATTTTTTAATACTTTTGTAAAGTAATACAATATTTATTATTTTTTTAACAATGAAACAACGTAATCTTCTTATTGATGTACTTAAAGGATTTACTATTATCTTAGTAGTAATGGGGCACGCCTCGCAATGGTTCTCAGGTGATGACCGTTCCAATCCTTTTTATGTAACTATCTACGCTTTTCATATGCCCTTATTTATGTTCCTATCAGGCTATGTGTGTTATAACAATCGTGGTGAAATAAACTTATTTAAACGTTTTCAAGTGCTGGTAATCCCTTTTTTTGTTTGGTTTTTTATCTCACTCGCCTTCCACAAAGAAATTATTTATCCCAATATAGTAATAGAAAAACTTCTCATTCTGCTAAAGAACCCTGCTAAGGGAATGTGGTTCTTATGGTTGTTGTTCTGGCAATGTGTGTTACTATATCTTGCTATTAAAGTCAACAAACAACGCGAAGTGTTTGTACTTATAGGGTTATGGAGTATCCTTATTTTCATTCATCGCATTTTAGGTGCTCCTATTCCTTTTTACGGACTTTCAGATTTATGTTGGTATCTTCTTTACTTTACAATAGGTTATGTACTACATAAATACGAACCCATTGCTATAAAAGTGATACGCCCTGCAGGCTGGTGCAGTTTGATCATTTTCCCTACCTTACTCTTCATTACTATAGATCCCGCAGAAAATCTATTTTATGCACTTCGTCTTTATTGTTTAGCACTATCAGGTACTTTTGCTTCCTATGTGTTTTGGGAATGGATAACCCAACGTAACAGCCTCTTAAAGCGATGCCTTGTCTATTTAGGAGGTATCTCGTTAGAAATATATGTTACACACTATTATTTTCGCTTTTTAAAACAATACATTACAAAATATATAGGTGATAATTTCTATATCAATGTAATTGTATTTACAGCTTTAGCTATTTTAGGTTGCGTACTTACCGAATTGCTCATTCGTCGTATCAAACCCTTGCGCCGTATTCTTTACGGACGCTTTTAGTTAGCATTCTCGTTTTCTTTTTCTTTTTCCCTATTCATTTCTCTTTTTCGTGATACCTCTATAAAGGTTTTAAATTCCTTGCCATAGGTAGAAGCAGCTACCTCTTTTGAAAGTTTGTTGTAAATAGAATCTAAGTATTTTACCCTTGTATTAGGTGCATCTACTAATACCACATAAGGTGTTATATACGAATCGGGGTGGGTAAGTGCGTAGTTCAGTACAAATAAATGTCTGCGAAAGTTATTCTTTTCAGATACTGTATTTAGTGAATCTACCAGCTTCATCTTCCCTGCTTTAAAAGCATTCACTTGTTTTTCTAATAATTCAGCATTTCTATTAGAAAACTGGCGCATCACTTTAGAGTATTCAGCGTATTGTTTTTGTGATTCAGAACCACTTACCCTCGCCTTTACCTCCAACATATCATACGAGCTATTAATTGTAATTTTCTTAGGCTCACCAAAGAACATCAATCTATCACCAAGGTCAGTGCCTGCTTGTTTGTGAAGGTCTAAGTAAAGGTAAAAAACTTCAGGTGTCTTTAAAGGCTGTTTAAAGCTAAATTTGCCACTGCCATTTGCCACTACCGAGTCTATATTTACGAGCTTATCTTTTATGTACTTCTGCAAATAGATAGTCCCTATTTTTAGCCCATTGATATCACCCTCCACTGTCATTGTATCCTTCTCTTCTGTATCATTACAACTAATTAAAAATAAAGCTGTTATGGCTATAAAAACTTTTTTCATAAAGGTATAGTAAAATTAATTGATGTGGCAAAAGTAATAAAAAAAATCATATTAGCAAGTTTTTATAACATTCAATCTGTAAAAAATACATTATATATAATCAATCCTATCTATCTATAAATAATTTTTGTATATTTGCACCCACTTGTATTACTTACAATTAATAACACATAGAAACAATGATACAAATTAAAATCTTTGGTAAGCTTACCGAGTTTTTCGGCACCGATACCTACAATACTTCTTTTGATAAAAAAACAGTAGCCGAGCTAAAAGCCCAGCTACATAATACTTTTCCTACCCTTGCTACAATGACCTACCTTGTGGTAGTAAATAACCAAAAAGCTAATGATGATACTATTATACCCGTCAATGCTTCATTAGCACTACTACCCCCTTATTCTGGAGGATAGAGAACACTTATTTTTCATCATTCACCACTAATCATGTCTTCCCCCTTTTAGCATCTTAAAGATGTGAAATACAGCAGGAAAAACAGCATCCATAGATTCGGTAGCACCTTTGGTAGAACCTGGCAAGGCAATTACCAAGCTATTACCTATGGTACCCGCTACACTGCGCGAAAGCATAGAATAAGGGGTGCGATCTTGCCCATAACTGCGAATAGTTTCGGCAATACCTTCAATTTCTCTATCCAACAGAGGGCGAACCGCTTCGGGAGTAACATCGCGAGGCGATAAGCCTGTGCCTCCTGTAATAAGTACTAACGAGGTGTTTTCGTTTACAGCTTGTTTTATATGGTTTTGTATATCAGCTACTTCATCAGGAATAATGGTATAAGTAGCAGGAACAGCATAGCGTTCTAAGTGTGCTAAAATCGCTTTCCCAGCTTTGTCTTCTTTTTTACCCGCTGCAATAGTATCAGAACATACTATTACTGCAGCAGTAAGCCCTTCAGTAGCTTCTTTATAGTCAGTTTTACCTCCTTTTTTCTCTACCAAGCGAATATTGCGTATTTCAATACCTTTATCAATAGGTTTTAGCATATCGTAAAGTGTAAGAGCTACTACCGAAGCAGCGTGCATAGCCTCTACTTCCACCCCTGTTTTGTAAATAGTATGTACTTCTACAAAAATGTGAATTTCTAATCCTTTTACCTCAAAACTAATATGCGTATATTCTATAGGTAACGGGTGGCAATCAGGAATCATATCACTTGTGCGTTTAGCAGCAAATAGTCCTGCTGTTTTGCTCATTTCAAACACGTTACCTTTAGGCACTTGATTGTTATTAATTGCAGTAATTGTAGCCTCGCTACTTACTGCCACTACTGCGGTTGCGATAGCTTTGCGCAGCGTATTACTTTTATGAGTTATATTTACCACAATTTTAATGTTTAATTATTTTCTTTCCACTGATGGCTACCATCTTCAAAAAGTTCTTTCCCAAAGATAGGCACTTCGTTTTTGATGCGATCTACGATTTCATCACAAGCCTGAATGGCAGCTTTGCGATGTGGAGCTGAAGTGAAAACAAAAAAACACACTTCACCTGCAGCAATTACACCCAATGAATGATGAATATGCGCACACGATAAACCATACTTTACAATAATTTCTTCACGTATTTCAGCAGCCTTTTGGTTTGCCATTTCTTCGTAAGCAGTAAATTCTATAGCACTTACTGTCTTGCCGTCAATTACATCGGCACGCACTTGTCCTAAAAAAATACTATGTCCGCCAATATCAGTTTTCACTTGGTGTTTAGCAATGCTATCAGCTACAGCGGTTGCTTGTATAGCTCCTTGTTTAAATATATTTTTTATCTTCATATTTCTTATTATTACACTAATGGTGAAAAGCCTTTTGTAAAACTTTTAAGTTCCTTTTCAGGGAAAAAGTGTTGCATAAATTTAAGTGCTTTTTTGCTTCTAACACCAGCTACGCACACAAAGCAAATTTTAGGGTAATCTTTCAGCTGTTCCCATTCATCAGGCAAGGTAGATAATGGAATTTCCAATACTTTGTACTTTTTTATCTTAGGCTGCTCATTGGCTTCGCGTACATCTACCAAGATAGCATTTTCATCAGCCAAAAAGCGTTCTAAACCGCTCACAGTATCAATATCTTCGTCTATACCTTGATGACAAAAAGATGGGTAATCGCAGTTTTGCACCTCTTCAACAGTTTTCGGTACATTTTGTTGTTCAGTTGCCATATATTGTATTTTTGTAAGTTGATAATTTTTAGTATTTACAATTAAAAGAGTATGTATTAGTACCTCATCAGAATGGGTAAGGAGTTTTATTACCTCATTGGCTTGCAAATGTGCTATAAATGACGATATAGTAGGCAGTACCCCCGCCTGATTGCAAGTAGGGATTTCCTCAGGTTGAGGAGCAGTAGGAAACACATCGCGATAAGTGGTAGTATAACCATTTTTAGGAACATTAAACACACTCACCTGACCTTCATATTGGTAAAGTGCCCCATATACTAAAGGCTTTTTAGCAATAGCACAAGCGTCGGATAATAAGTAACGAACCGCAAAATTATCAGTACAATCTACTACTATATCGTAAGGAGAAATTGTAGCAAATACGTTAGCATTAGTAAGCGTATAAGGGTAGGTAAGATATTGAATACTATCATTACGCGCTTTCAGGCGAGCCACAGCAGCTTCAGTTTTTAGTAAGCCTACCGAAGCCTTATCAAAAAGAAACTGACGGTGCAAGTTGTGTGCCTCTACCCTATCAAAATCAACCAGACCCAGCTTGCCAATACCCATTGAAGAGAGCAGCTGCAATACAGGGCAGCCCAATCCTCCTATACCTACCACCAGCACGCTTGCTTTTGATAAAAGTTCCTGATTATCAGCTCCAAAAAGCTGTATTTGTCGTGTATAATCCACTTAACAATCTCTTTATTAAAATTCAAGTGCAAAGATATAAAATAATGTTTAATTATCAATACCTAATGATTATTTTTTCTATTTGTCAATTCATAATTCATAATTCTTCCCAGCGAACCTTCAGCGAAGGATGAGCGAAGGATAAGCGAAGGATAAGGGGTAGATAAGGGGTAGATAAGGGGAGGATATGACAAAAGTCAGTGAGCTGGTGCAGCCGACAAACCAATATATTCATATCATATTTTTTTTATGCTATCTCTTTGTTTATTTCTATTTTTTTACTACCTTTGCCCGCTCAATGGGAGTAATTTATAACACTACTTAAATTCTAAAATCACAAAAAATGAATAAATTAGACGCTTTTAAAGAAACAATACACAACGGATATACTTTCAAGGGGGACTATATTACCTTAGGGAGTGCTGTTTATGAAGGGCAACCTCTTCAGAATGTATTCGTGAATATTCCTTTAAAAACGCTCAATAGGCACGGACTAATAGCAGGAGCTACAGGTACTGGTAAAACAAAAACCTTACAAGTAATGGCTGAGCATCTCTCAAAAAAAGGAGTGCCTGTATTGTTAATGGACATCAAAGGAGACCTTAGCGGCATCGGGGCTGCTGGTGAGGTAAAACCTTTTATTTTGGAACGTCTTCGCAAAATAGGGCTCGACTTCCAGCCTCAAGCCTTTCCTACCGAACTGCTTACTATTTCAAAACAAAAAGGCGTTCGCTTGCGCGCTACAGTATCCGAATTTGGAGCTGTTCTCTTATCGCGTATCTTAGACCTTAGCGATGTGCAAGAAGGTGTTTTAGCCGTTGTATTTAAATACTGCGATGACCATTCTCTACCCTTGTTAGACCTTAAAGACCTAAAAAAGGTACTTCAATACGCTACCGATGAGGGAAAAGCTTCTTTTGAAAAAGAATACGGTTCGGTAGCCAAAACCTCTACAAGTGCTATTTTACGCAAAATAACTGAATTGGAACATCAGGGAGGAGATCAGTTCTTTGGTGAGCTGAGTTTTGACCCACAAGACCTAATGCGCACCAACGAACAAGGTGAGGGTTACGTAAATATCATTCGCCTGACAGATATACAAGACCGCCCAAAGCTATTTTCTACCTTTATGCTCAGTTTATTAGGCGAAATATACACCACTTTCCCCGAAGTAGGTGATATGGCAAAGCCTAAATTGGTGATTTTTATAGACGAAGCTCACTTAATATTCAACGAGGCATCAAAAACATTGCTAAACCAATTAGAAAACATCGTAAAACTGATACGTTCTAAAGGTGTGGGGCTTATTTTTTGTACTCAAAACCCTACCGACATACCCGATGGCGTACTTTCACAGCTGGGTATGAAGGTACAACACGCCTTACGTGCCTTTACAGCCAAAGACCGTAAAGCCATTAAGCTCATAGCCGAAAACTACCCCTTATCCGACTATTTCGATACGGTAGAGGCACTAACAACATTAGGCACGGGCGAAGCTCTTATTACTGCTTTAAACGAAAAAGGAGTTCCTACCCCCTTGGCAGCTACAATGATGCGTGCGCCAATGAGCAAACTCGATATCCTTACCGATGAAGAAATAGACGCTCTTGTAAACAACTCGGCTTTAGTACGCAAATACAACGAAACCATAGACCGCGAAAGTGCTTATGAAATCCTCAACAAAAAAATAGATGAGGTGCACCAAGAAGAAGAAAAACAAAAAGAAGCTACACAAAGCAAAGAAACCGAAAAAACAAATACCACAAGCAAAGGAAAAACAAGTACTGCCAAAAAAACAACTTCTAATAGCACTACCAATAGTATTATAAAAATGGTTACAAGTGCTACTTTCATAAGAGGTGTTTTTGGTATATTAAATAAAATAATGAAAAAATAATGAAAAAGTACATCATCACTGCTATTACACTTTTAGGTATTATAGCTTGTAATAATAGCAAAAATGAATTTTTAATTACGAATAATAGTGTAGGTGGTATAGAAAAAAATACTCCTATACAGAAATTAGATTCTATTTTTGCAAAAGATTCAATTGTAAATTCTAATTTGGAAGGAGAATTGCGCTATGCAAGTACCGAACGCATTACAATATACAACAAAGAGGGTAATGAATTATTAGAAATTACTCCCAAAATAGATGAAAAGAACGAAAAATTGGTAGAATCAATCTTTGTTTTATCACCTTTATACGTTACTGAAAAGGGAATTTCGCTAAAAAGTACCTTTAAAGATGTAAAAGAAAAATATCCCGATATAGAGATAGAGCCCTCTATCAGCAGTATTATTGTAACTCCTAAGGGCAAAAACTACTATTTTACTTTTGATAAAACAGCATTGAAAAGTACTAACTTTGGGCTCAGCGACAGTGTGAGCGAAAACGACATTGAAGAGAGTGCTGTAATCACAAGAATAACGCTAAACTTTTAAGTAACAATCGTTACCCTATAAATTTTAAAAATAAATGAACACTTTTAAACTAAACAGCATAGAAGAAGCTGTTGAAGATATTAAAAAAGGGAAAGTAGTTATCGTAGTAGATGACGAAGATCGTGAAAATGAAGGAGACTTTGTAGCTGCGGCAGAAAAAGTTACTCCCGAAATGATTAACTTTATGATTACTCACGGGCGCGGGCTGGTATGTGCCCCGCTTACTGAAAAACGCTGTGCCGAGCTGGACTTACCTATGATGGTACAAAACAACACGGTATTGCACGAAACACAGTTTACAGTATCAGTAGATTTAAAAGGGCAAGGGTGCACTACAGGTATTTCAGCTTTTGACCGTGCCAAAACCATAAAAGCATTAGTAAATCCTGATACCAAGCCTTTTGACTTGGGTAGACCGGGGCACATATTCCCTTTACGTGCTAAAGAAGGAGGGGTATTGCGCCGTACAGGACACACCGAAGCAGCTATAGACCTTACTCGTATTGCAGGATTACAGCCTGCAGGTATATTGGTAGAAATACTAAACGAAGACGGCACTATGGCACGCTTGCCACAACTGACAGAAGTTGCTAAGAAATTTGACCTTAAAATTATATCAATAGAAGACCTGATTGCCTACCGTATGCGCAAAGATACTTTGGTAATTAAAAAAGAGGATTTTGCTTTGCAAACACCTTATGGCGAATTTCGTTTGCGTGCATACGAGCAAACTACAAATCACCAAATACACTTAGCTTTTACTAAAGGGTCTTGGAAGGCTGAAGAGCCTGTGCTCACAAGGGTACATTCATCATTCATCAGCAATGATATACTAGAAGTATTGGCAGGCGATAAAGATAACCCCTTAGAGCGTATTTTTAAGAAAATAAGCGAAGAAGGTAAAGGAGCGGTAATCGTTATCAATAAAGAAGGTTATTCGCAAAATTTATTACAGCGAATTACCGAAATGAAAGAACAACAGAAAGGGCATACACTTCCTAAAACCGACAAAGATACTAAGGACATAGGAATGGGTGCACAAATACTAAACGATTTGGGCATCAGGAAACTGCGATTGCTCACCAATTCTAAAAACGCTTCTAATTACGTAGGTATGTCGGGTTACGGATTGGAAATTACAGAGGAAATTCCATATTAATAATATTTACTTATTAAATTTAATTATTTAATTGAGAAAGATTACATTAATTTTATCATTATTGGCTACAGCTCTTGCTACTGCGCAAGAGCTGAATGCCATTGTAACAGTTAATACACAGCAGGTAAACCAAAGCAATCGTTCGGTATTTAAAACCTTAGAAAAGTCATTGCACGAGTTTATCAATCAAACGCGTTGGACAGAGCTGAAAGTAGAGGAAAATGAGCGCATTCGTTGTAATTTTACTTTGGTAATCAACAAAGTGGAAGGCAATCATTATCAGGCGACACTTTTAGTACAGTCATCACGCCCTGTGTATAACAGCAATTACCAAACGCCTATATTTAATCTACAAGATAAGGAAGTAGATTTTGATTATCAGGAGTTTGCTCCGCTTACATTTTCAGAAAATACCTTTGAGTCTAACCTTACTTCAGTAATAGCTTACTATGTGTACGTGCTTTTGGGTACTGATGCAGATACTTTTGCCTTGCAAGGAGGAAAGCCCTATTTTATAAAAGCACAACAAATAGCCAACATAGCACGTACCAACAACAATGGAGGTTGGGAAGACAACGGCAAGAGCAATCGTTTTTTGCTCATAAACGAACTTATATCGGAAAACTACGATCTTTACCACAAGGCTTATTACAATTATCACCGCTTAGGCTTGGATATGATGAGTAACAATGAGAAACAAGCCAAAGAAGAGGTAGCTGCTGCTGTAGATTTGCTCACACAAATCCCCAGTTTGCGACTTAATTCATATGCTATGATTGCATTTTTCAATGCAAAGACCGATGAAATTACAGCTATTTTTTCTTCAGGAGCTATGGTAGATACCAAAAAGCTAAAAGAGGCGGTATTTAAACTATCACCAGCACAAGTAACCAAGTGGAACAAAATAAAATAAACTAAGAAAAGTATATGCTTACAGCTTTATCTATAAAAAACTACGCCCTAATAGATGACTTAAAAGTTAATTTTGGGGAGGGATTTATTATTATCACAGGAGAAACGGGGTCGGGTAAATCGATTATGCTTGATGCACTATCGCTTATTTTAGGAAAAAGAGCCGATATGTCGGCATTGCGCAATAAGGAAGAAAAATGTGTAATAGAAGCCGAGTTTAGTGTAGATAAATACAATTTTCAGTCGCTTTACGACTCTTTAGAACTCGAGTACGACCCGCAAACCATTATAAGGCGCGAGATACTCCCTTCGGGAAAATCACGTGCTTTTGTGAATGATTCGCCCGTAACCTTAGATGTACTTTCACAATTAGGGCAAGCCTTAGTAGATATACATTCGCAACACCAAACGCTTGCCTTAAGCAACACTTCATTTCAGTTTGAAATTATAGATGCAATGGCTGATAATTACCAGCTACTTACTGACTATGCACAATTGTACAAACAACTGAAAAAAGAACAAAAAAAATTGGAAGAGCTCATTGAGTTTCAGAAAAATGCCAAAAAAGAATACGATTACAATGTACATCAGCTAAAGGAGTTTAAATCGGTAACATTAGAGTCCGGTATATTGGAAGAATTGGAAGAGAGTTATGAAGAAGCATCAAATGTAGAGGACATCAAGGCTACTGTGGAAGAGAGCTTGCAACTGCTAAACGATGAAACAATAGGAGTGCTAAACAATTTACGCGACTTGAGGCGTATATTTGCAGGGCTTACCGAATACAAACAGCAATATAGGGAACTCTACGACCGCATAGAATCGGCTTTCTTAGATTTAGAAGATGTAAATAGCGAGATTATAGATATAGATGAGAACATAGAAACCGACCCTGAAAATTTAGAACATATATCACGACAGCTAAACAAAATATACGCCCTACAAAAGAAACATAGGGTACAAACCATTGAGGAGCTTATTGCCATACGCAAAGAATTAGAAGAAGCCGTATCTAAAACAGAAACTGCTGATTTAGACTTAAGTGAACAACAAAAAGCAGTAGCTGAACAACAAGAAGCTACCCTGAAGAAAGCAACTCAGCTACACAAAAACCGAAGCAAGGTATTGCCTGCTTTAGATAAAAAACTTACTGAATATATGCACGAGCTGGGAATGCCCAACGGTAAATTTAACATACAACTCACTACAAGTAGCAATTTCTTCAGTAATGGTAATGATGAGCTTACGTTTTTATTCTCGGCAAACAAAGGCGGTGACTTTGGTCAGCTAAAGAAAGTAGCCTCTGGGGGGGAACTTTCGCGTATTATGCTGGCTGTAAAAGCTATAATGGCAGCGCATACAGCATTGCCTACAATAATGTTTGACGAAATAGACACAGGGGTATCCGGCGAAATATCACAAAAAATGGGTGATATAATGAAAACTATGAGCCAAAACCGACAAGTATTTGCAATTACACACTTGCCACAAGTGGCAGCAAAAGGAGCTTACCACTACAAAGTATTTAAAGATGATGTGAAAGGTAAGACTACTACTCATCTAAAACTCTTAAGCGAAGAGGAACGCATCGTAGAACTATCGGAAATGCTGGAAGGCAAAAATAGTGGAGCTTCGGCACGCAATCACGCAATAGAACTACTCAGAAAAGGTTGATACACAAGCAATGAAACAACACCTCTTAATATTTATTTTACTACTGAGTAGTGGCAGCATACTCTGGGGGCAGCAGCCTACCCCTATGGCAACCATTAAAGGGGGAAGTTACTTGCCGCTGTACGGCATTAAAGATCGTGATAAAACTACCAAACGCGTAAGCCTAAAATCTTTTAAGATAGATATTTACCCCGTTACAAATGCTCAGTATAAACAATTCTTAGAAAAATACCCTGAGTATAGACGGTCTCGCCTCAAAGGTATTTTTGCAGAAAAAAGTTACCTTTCGCAATGGAAAGGAGATGTAGACTTTGGAACGCTTGATGCTGAAGCTCCTGTTACTAATATTTCTTGGTTTGCTGCTAAAAAGTACTGCGAGTGCCAAGGCAAACGTTTACCTACAATGGACGAATGGGAATACGTAGCACAAGCTAATGCCACACTGATAGATGCTCGCAAAGAAAAAAGTTATCAGGAGTTTATTAGCTTATGGTTGCAAACCCCTAAAACTTACCTAAACAAGGTGGGCAGTACTCCTAAAAATTATTGGGGGGTGTATGATATGCACGGACTGGTATGGGAGTGGGTATCAGACTTTAACAGTGTATTCTTTTCGGGTGAAGGACGTAAAGATAACTTTGGTGATGATAGTTTATTTTGCGGAGGGGGTGCTTTAAACGCTACCGACCTTACTAACTATGGAGCGTTTATGCGATATTCACTTCGCGGTAGCCTAAAAGCGAACTATACAACTATCAATTTAGGTTTCAGGTGTGCAAGTAGTAATAACTGAGGTAATTTAAACATTTATAATTAAAAATTATTTTGTAACTTTGCACTTTAATAATTTATAGTATTTATGAAAAAAATTAGTATGACCCTTATGGCGATGTTGCTGCTTATCCCTGTAGCACGTGCTGATGAAGGAATGTGGTTTTTGATGTTCATAGAACGTTTAAACCAAAGGGATATGCAGAAGCTGGGCTTGCAACTAACAGCTCAAGAGATTTACAGCATCAACAATAATAGTTTGAAAGATGCTATAGTGCAATTCAATGGTGGATGTACAGCGAGTATCATATCAAAAGATGGATTGGTGCTTACCAACCACCACTGTGGCTACGGCAATATAGCTGAGCTTTCTACTCCTGAAAAGAACCACCTAAAGAATGGTTTTTGGGCACGTACTAAAGCTGAAGAACTATCACCTAAACAATCATTTGTGCGTTTCTTTGTGCGTATGGATAACGTAACCGACCGTATGCTAAAGGTGGTAACTCCAAAAATGACCGAAGAGGAACGCCAAGCGGCATTAAACCGAGAAATGGCTGCTATTCAAAAAGAAAATAGTGAAGGAGGAAAATACGTAGTTTCGGTACGTCCTTTCTTTCAAGGGAACGAATATTACTATTTTGTTTACCAAGATTTTAAAGATGTGCGCTTGGTAGGTACACCACCTGAAAGCATTGGTAAATTTGGTGGAGATACCGACAACTGGGAATGGCCACGCCAAACAGGAGATTTTTCGCTCTTCCGTGTATATACTGATAAAAATGGAAATGCTACTAATGGTTACGCAGCTGATAATATACCTATGAAGGCTAAAAAATACCTAAAAGTAAGTTTAAAAGGGGTACAAGATAAAGATTTTGCTATGATTATGGGATACCCTGGCAGAACAAACCGTTGGGAAAGCTCATTTTGGGTAGATCAGAAGGTAAAATATGCTTATCCTGCGTGGGTAGAAGGTTCTAAAACAGCAATGGATGCTATGAAGCAATTTATGGATAAAGATGATGCTATCCGCTTGCAATACGCTTCTAAATACTCAAGCATAGCTAACTATTGGAAGAACCGACAAGGAATGATAGATGCTTTGACAGCTCACAAAACAGCTGATACCAAACGAAAAGCAGAAGCTAAATTTGAGAAATGGGCAAATAAACCTGAAAACAAAGCTGAATATGGTATTGTATTAAAAACTATGGCTGATTATTTTACTAAAACAAATGATAAATCGGCTGATGAGAACTATATGATTTCTATATTGCGCTCTTCATTCTTAGCCGTGTTTCCTTCGCGTTTTATAGCGATGAAAGAAGCAGCTGAAAAAGGTAATATGCCTGCAGAAGTAGCAAAACAAAACTTAAATTCGCTTATTGCAGGATATGACGATATAAATATAGATGTAGAACAGGCTTTATTGGCAGACCTTTTGAAACTTTACGCTACCAAAAGTAAAGACGTAGCCCCTGAGGTATTGGCTATTAAGAAACAATACGGAGGAGACTTTAATAAATACGTAGATAATGCTGTGCAAACAAGCTTTTTTGGCAGTAAAAAAACGGCAGAACAAGCTACTGCTGCAAAAACTGCTGACGAACTGAAAGAAGACCCTTTATACAAACTTTCGACTGCATTGTTTGAAAAATACAATACCATTTCGCCTGAATTTAACCGTTTGGAAGATGCTTACCAAAAAGCTTTCCGCAAGTTTGTAAAAGGAATGCGTGATTCAAAAATAAGTACTATTCTTTACCCTGATGCTAATTCTACTTTGCGCCTTACTTATGGTACTGTAGTGCCTTTGGCTGCTGATAAACGCAATCCCGATGTAAGTAAGAATTTTTATACTACCTTTGGTACAATGGTAGCTAAATACAAAGCAGGAGATGCTGAATTTGATATGCCCCAACGTTTATTAGATCTTTACAAAAAGAAAGAGTTTGGAAGGTATTTGGACAAAGATGGTTCTATGCACGTAAACTTCTTAACAAATAATGATATTACAGGAGGAAACTCAGGTTCACCAGTGATGAATGGCAAAGGAGAGCTTATAGGGCTTGCTTTTGATGGTAATATAGAAGCAATGGCTGGCGATGTAATTTTTGACGAGAAATTACAACGCACTATCAATGTAGATATACGCTATGTACTTTGGGTAATAGATATTTATGCCGGAGCTAAGAATATTATTGATGAAATAGAAGTAAATTAGCGTTTGGAAGTTAGTCTTTAGTTGTTAGAACTATGCAATCTAATGACTAAAGACTAATTTTTACATAGGTTAACTAACTATAATACAATCCATTACCAAAATGTTTTACCTTTTCTTTTGATGCTACCAATAGCATTAAAATTAAAAAATTAACAATTCATAATTAGAGAAAGTGTCGTTATCAGATTATACAAAAGAATTTAAATACAATTTTAAGATAGCTTACCCTGTGATATTGGGAATGTTAGGACATACGTTGGTAGGTTTTGTAGATAATGTAATGGTGGGTAAAGTGGGTATTACCGAATTGGGTGCTGCGGCTTTGGGTAATACCGCTATTTTTATAGCGATGTCGTTTGCCATAGGTTTTTCAATAGCTACAACTTCATTGGTAGCGATGAATGACGAAGCAGGCAATAAAGATGCTGTACAATCTATACTAAACCATAGTATGCTATTAAATGTAATATTAGGTATTATCCTTTTTGTATTGATGTTCTTTGTAGAACCTGTGATGCGACTTACAGGGCAAAGTGAAAATATCGTTGCTTTGGCAGTACCTTATACTCACTTAGTAGCTTTTTCACTAATTCCTTTAGGGGTATTTACTACCTTTAAACAGTTTGCCGATGGACTTTCAATGACCAAATACGCAATGTACGTTACCTTACTAGCAAATTTAGTGAATATATTTTTCAATTACCTATTTATCTATGGGCACTGGGGTTGCCCTAAATTAGGGGTATTGGGAGCTGGTATTGGTACGCTCATTTCACGAATAGCAATGCCTATAATGCTGTATTATATGCTGAAATACTTGCCAAAGAGCAAAGCGTATGTTACGCACATCAGTTTTAAAAACATCAAGAAAACAATGCTGAAGAAAATCAGTGGGATAGGTTTTCCTACAGGATTACAAATGATTTTTGAAACAGGAGTATTTTCAGCAGCAATATGGATTAGTGGTATGCTGGGTGAGAATGAATTATCGGCGAACCAAATTGCCTTAAACTTATCTACGATGACTTTTATGGTGGCTAACGGTTTAGGGATTACAGCAATGATACGTGTAGGAAACCAATTAGGAGCTAAAAACTATGTAAATTTGCGTAGAGTAGCCTTTTCGGTATTTCTATTAGTGCTTTGTACACAAGTATTTTTTGCTATTCTTTTAGCCGTATTGCGTGAATGGCTGCCCTCATTATACTTAGAAATGGATAATATAGAAAAAGCTGCTAATAACGCCGTTGTGATAGGTGAAGCTGCCAATCTTTTGCTTATAGCTGCTATTTTCCAAATTTCGGACGGATTGCAAGTTACAGCTTTAGGAGCTTTACGAGGGGTGCAAGATGCTAAGGTGCCTATGTATATTACTTTTGTAGCTTATTGGCTTATTGCCTTTCCAATATTATATGTGCTAGGGGTACATACCTCTTTGGGCAATATCGGTATTTGGATAGGTTTATTAATAGGACTTACTGCGGCAGCTGTGTGCTTATTTTATCGTTTTAACCGCATCAGTTTAAGACTTATAAAAAACAGACATCAAATTAATTAGCCTATTTGCTAATTCAAAAATCATAACTTAAAATTCAAAATTAATTCAATATGAAAGCAGGGATTGTAGGCTTGCCAAATGTGGGCAAATCCACTCTTTTTAATTGTTTATCAAATGCTAAAGCACAAAGTGCAAATTTTCCATTTTGCACTATAGAACCAAATTTGGGGGTAGTAAATGTTCCTGACCCACGCTTGGAGATACTTGAAAATCTTGTAAAACCAGAACGAGTGTTGCCCGCTACGGTAGAAATCGTAGATATAGCAGGACTTGTGAAAGGGGCGAGCAAAGGTGAAGGATTGGGCAACCAATTTTTAGGAAATATACGTGAGTGCAACGCTATCATACACGTATTGCGCTGTTTTGAAAATGATAATATAGTGCACGTAGATGGTAGTGTGAACCCTATACGCGACAAAGAAACAATTGATATAGAACTACAACTAAAAGACCTTGAGACTGTAGAAAAACGATTGGAAAAAGTAACTCGTGCAGCTAAAGCTGGCGATAAAAAGGCAGCTAAAGAAATGGAGCTGCTAAATCGTATAAAAGAAGCCCTTTTGACAGGAGTCTCTGCACGGGCAGTACAGGTAAATGACGATGAAAAAGAGCTTTTAGAGAGTTTTCAGTTACTTACTACCAAGCCTGTACTTTATGTGTGCAATGTAGATGAGAAATCGGCTAAAGATGGGAATGCTTTTGTTGCACAAGTGAAGGAAGCTGTAAAAAACGAAGAAGCCGAAGTAATTGTACTTGCTGTGGCTACAGAGGCTGATATTACCGAATTGGAAAGCTACGAAGAACGCAAAATGTTTTTGGAAGATATAGGCTTAGAAGAGCCAGGAGCTTCTAAACTAATACGTGCTGCTTATCATTTACTGAATTTACAAACCTACTTTACAGCAGGGGTAAAAGAAGTGCGTGCTTGGACAATACACCAAGGAGATACAGCACCACAAGCCGCAGGGGTAATACACACTGATTTTGAAAAAGGGTTTATTCGTGCTGAAGTAATTGCTTATGATGACTTTGTAACCTATGGTAGCGAAGCAAAAGTAAAAGAGGCAGGAAAAATGCGTGTAGAAGGTAAGGAATACATAGTGAAAGATGGTGATATTATGCATTTCCGTTTCAATGTATAAAAAAAATCGGTAAGTGATTCACATCACTTACCGACAAAATAATTCTAAATTAAATAATCTTTATGGTTCAACTCAGTCATTCAAAGATCTTGCTTACCTTTGAATAACGGTGCAAAGATACAACAAGGTGCTTTTAGAAACAATATAAATTGATAAATTTTAGTTATACGTATTTAGATTGTTTTCTATTTTTATATATAATACACTGAAATACAAAAATATAATCTTTCTTACCAAAGATGAAATATTGAGATTTAACACTTGTTATTAAAAATTCATCATTGATAATTAAACATTATTTCGTATCTTTGCCCCAAAAGAAATAGAAACCAAAAATTCATTATATGAGAAAAAAAATTGTAGCAGGAAACTGGAAGATGAACAATGATATAAAGAAGTCATTATCATTAATTTCAGACCTATTAGGAAAACTACCTCAAACAGAAGCAGAGGTGATGATAGCCCCTACTTTCGTAAACCTTATACCATCGGTAGAAGCTGTAAAAAACAGCAAAATAGAGGTAATTGCACAAAATATGCACTTTGCTGAAAGTGGGGCTTATACAGGTGAAATATCAGCTGATATGCTTACAAGCATAGGTGTAAAAACTACCATTTTAGGACACTCAGAACGCCGTGCTTACTTTAATGAAACTGACGAGAGTTTATCAAAAAAAGTAGATACTGCACTTAAACACGGTATTCGCGTGGTGTTTTGTATTGGGGAAGAGTTGGCAGACCGTAAAGCTAACAAACACTTTGAGGTGGTGGGTAACCAAATAAAGAACGGTTTGTTTCATTTGCCAGCCGAAGCGTGGCAACACCTTGTATTGGCTTATGAGCCTGTATGGGCTATTGGTACAGGAGAAACAGCTACTCCTGAGCAAGCACAAGAAATTCACCACTTTATTCGCAAAACAATTGCAGATAAATATGGTAAAGATGTAGCTGACAATGTATCTATTCTTTATGGTGGTAGTGTGAAACCCGATAACGCTAAAGAAATCTTTGCAAAAGAAGATGTGGACGGCGGACTTATAGGGGGCGCTGCCCTTAAAGCTGATGACTTTGTGAGCATTATCAAAAGCATTTAGTTTAGTATTATTAGATGAAGGGACTGCCCAATGAGAGTTGAGCAGCCTCTTCTTTTTTATCTTATAAAAAATGTTACAGAACGATATATTTTTAAGAATCCTCAATGGTGAAATTACCGAACGCCCTGCTGTGTGGATGATGCGACAAGCAGGACGCTATTTACCCGAATTTAGGGCATTACGTGATAAATACGATTTCTTTACACGATGCAAAACCCCTGAATTAGCAGCAGAAATTACTGTACAGCCCGTAGACATTGTGGGGGTAGATGCTGCTATCTTATTTTCAGATATACTTGTAGTACCCCAAGCTATGAATATAACTGTTGAGATGAAAGCAGGTGTGGGACCTGTAATTCCTAACCCTATACGCACTATCCAAGACCTTAACAATGTAATTATCCCCAATATAGAAGAGCGCTTGGGCTATGTAATGGACGCTATAAAACTTACTAAGGAACTTTTGAACCATAGAGTACCTCTTATAGGTTTTGCAGGAGCTCCTTGGACGATATTTTGTTATGCTGTTGAAGGGTCGGGGTCACGAGACTACAGTAAAGCTAAAGAACTATGTTTTACTAATGCTGCTGTAGCGCATCAATTTTTACAAAAAATCACAGATACAACAATTGCTTACCTAAAAGAGAAAGTAAAGGCTGGAGTGGATGCTGTACAGCTATTTGACAGTTGGGGAGGGGTTCTTTCTCCTGAAGATTATAGTAGCTTTTCACTTCCTTACATCAAGCAGATTGTAGAAGCTCTTGCCCCTATTACTAAAGTAATTGTTTTTGCTAAAGGCTGTTGGTATGCCTTGCCTGAAATGGCTGCTACTAATGCTGCCGCTTTGGGTATCGATTGGACTTGCTCTGCTGCCAAAGCACGCCAACTGACAGGGGGCAAAAAGGTGCTACAAGGTAATTTAGACCCTTCTTTTTTGCTGTCTTCTCCTGCAGATATTAAACAAAAAGTACAACAAATGATTCGTGATTTTGGCAGTGCTCATTATATTGCCAATCTAGGTCACGGCATCTTACCCAATGTGCCTGTAGCTAATGCACAAGCCTTTGTAAATGCTGTAAAAGAATATCATTCTTAAAAAACTCGTATCATAGGGTGCAGATATCAATAAAAATTGTATTTTTGCACCCACTTATTAAAACTATAATGAAATCAAAATATGCTTTCCTTATTATCCTATTGGTACTTATTATAGATCAATGGAGTAAAATATATATAAAAACTCACTTTATATTGAATGAAGCAGTAAGAGTATTTAGCTGGTTTCAAATCTATTTTGTAGAAAATGAAGGAGCTGCTTGGGGTACTAAAATACCTGGTGAATATGGCAAGCTTCTATTGACCCTTTTCCGTATTATAGCTGTAATAGGTATTGGGTATTGGTTGATAACAGCCACTAAAAAACAACAGCCTAAAGTGCTTATTGTCTCTATTTCACTGATTTTAGCAGGTGCATTAGGAAATATTATCGACTCGGTTTTCTATGGTATACTATTCAACCATAGTTATGGACAGATAGCCACCCTATTTTCTAACGAACCCTATGGAACGCTATTACACGGTAAAGTTGTAGATATGTTCTACTTTCCTTTAATAGATACCACACTACCCAATTGGGTACCTATATGGGGGGGCGAACGTTTTCGTTTCTTTGAGCCTGTTTTCAATGTAGCTGATTCGGCTATTTGTATAGCTGTAGGGCTAATGATTATTTTCCACAAGAAAGTATTTAAAAGTTAGTATTTTTCATTTCTACATACAGAGGCTGTCCGAAAAGTTTTGTTTTGTGAGGGCGATTGGCAAATCACCCTCACAATGTGAATAAAAGTGATTGATTATCAGAGCAATTAACTTTGTCAAACTTTCAAAGTTTGACAAAGTGTGTATTAACATCCCCCCTTCCCCCCTTCAAAGGGGGGAGATGCCGAAGTAGTACTACTAAAGACTTTTCGGACAGCTCCTTTTTTATTGTCTATACTTCCTTTCCACAATTCACATAATACTAATTTCAAATTAGCAAATTAGCAAATTAGCAGATTAGCAAATTAGCAAATTAGCAAATTTGTTAATCTGCCAATTATCCCCTATCTTTGCCTCTATTATCATTTTATTAGTTGGTATGGTGGGAATAGAAGCCCACTTGTGGGACGATCAAGAATATTTTGCTATCATCAAAGGATATTACAACCTTGAAGAGCAATTCCCTAAGTTTGTATTTCACTATTTTAGCTGTTAAATCATTAACCACGCATCTTACCACTCACATAAAAAAGCAAATTTTTGAGCAACTCTCTCAAAAAATTAAAAAATATAAATGTAATGAAAGATATATCTAAAATATTAAAATCTGATATAAAAATAGAAGACGTAAAACAAGAAAATGGTATTTTTTGCTGTATGAATGACCATTTTGTAAGTGGAGACAATCAAAAGTATATGAAAATGTATGATTGGATGTCTTTTTTCTATGATTTTGGAGAAAAATGGATAGGAAAACTCAAATATGGCAATGCTATTGACCATTTGCGTACGGAATTGATGCATCGTTTGGAATGGAAAAATAACATTTCAGTACTTTATGTTTCTATAGGTACAGGGGCAGACTTGCGTTATATACCACAAGGAATAGACCTGAAAACGATAGAGCTTATAGGGGCTGACATCTCAATGGGAATGCTCAAAAAATGCAAAAGAGAGTGGCAAAAACAAACAAATCTTACGCTTGTACAATGTCCTGCCGAAGAATTACCTTTTGCCGATAATACTTTTGATATTGTATTTCACAACGGAGGTATCAATTTTTTCAACGATAAAGCACTTGCCATAAGCGAAATGCTCAGAGTTGCAAAAATAGGGAGCAAACTTCTTATTGCTGATGAAACTGCTGATTTTGTGGAGACCCAATACAAAAAAAGCCTCTTCTCCAAATCCTATTTTAAAGACAAAACAGTAGATTTGAATGCTATAGAACAATGTATTCCTACTTCAGTAACAGAAAAGAAAACAGAATTGTTCTGGGATAATAAATTTTATAGTATTACTTTTAGAAAACCTATTTAAGCGTGATGTAATGGAGTATTCTCCTTTTTCAAAGTATAAAAACAAAGTAAGATTTATGATAACACAAAAACTAATAGCCTTAGCCGATGTTCCTTATCGCGATTTCACGGCTGCTCTTATCCCTACGATTGATAAATCACGTATTATAGGGGTACGCACCCCTGCTATACGCACATTGGCTAAAGATTTGCTAAAAAACGAATCTGAAAAAGCAATAACTTTCTTAGAAAAACTGCCGCATTATTACTACGAAGAAAACAATTTGCACGCTTTTATAATAGCAGAACTAAAAGATTTTGAGCAGGTAATGAAGTATACCGAACGCTTTTTGCCTTATATTGATAATTGGGCTACTTGCGATACATTTGCCCCTAAAATCTTTCTGAAATACCCCAAAGAGACACTCACCTATGTACAGAAATGGTTGGCAAGCACTGATACTTACACAGTGCGCTATGGTATAGGGATATTGCTATCTAACTATTTAGACACACACTTCAACCCAATACACCTGCAATGGGTTACAGCTATTCAATCGGACGAATATTATATCAATATGATGATAGCGTGGTACTTAGCAACGGCTTTAGCCAAACAATACGAGGCTACCTTACCTTATTTGACATCTAAAACGCTGAAGCCTTTTATCCAAAATAAAACGATACAAAAAGCACGCGAAAGCAGACGTATTGCTCCCGAAATAAAAGATTATCTAAAAACGTTACGCAAGTAATAGAACACATTAATTGGGGGAGTCCCTCCCCTACTCCAAAAAAATTAACGAAAAAAACTTGCTACTTTCAGTAGAATCATTTATTTTTGCACCAAATTTAACATACTCTAATGAAAGTAGCTATAGTGATGGGTAGCCAAAGCGACCTTCCGGTGATGCAACAGGCTATAGACATCTTAAAGACATTTGGTATAGAAACCGTTGTGGACATTGTTTCGGCACATCGTACCCCCGAAAAGCTTACAGATTTTAGTACAAACGCACATAAGCGTGGAATAAACGTAATTATAGCAGGTGCTGGAGGTGCAGCCCACTTGCCAGGTATGGTAGCCGCTATGTCGCCTTTGCCAGTAATAGGAGTACCCATTAAAAGCTCAAACTCTATTGATGGCTGGGATTCTGTGCTCTCTATCTTGCAAATGCCCGCAGGAGTGCCTGTAGCCACTGTAGCCCTCAACGGGGCTAAAAATGCAGGTATCTTGGCTGCGCAAATATTAGCAAGCCAACAAGCTTCATTATTACAAAAAATATTAGATTACAAAGATAGTTTAAAACAAGCCGTACTCACTGCTGCGGCTGCTCTCAAAAATGAATAAAGATACTTTTCAGGGCTCTCGCCTATTGATTTTAGACTTTGGGTCGCAATACACCCAGCTCATAGCACGCCGTGTGCGCGAACTTAACGTTTATTGTGAAATACACCCTTATAACCATTTGCCTGAGAACATCAGTAGCTTTTCGGCAGTGATACTTTCCGGCTCACCTTATTCAGTGCGCAGTGCTGAAGCTTTACACCCCGATTTAAATGCTTTAAAAGGTAAAATGCCACTTTTGGCGGTATGCTATGGGGCACAATATTTAGCACACTTTGGAGGTGGAGAAGTAGCACCCTCTAACATACGCGAATATGGGCGTGCACAGCTATCTTACATCAAAAAAACTGACGATCCTCTGTTTGAAGATATTAGTGAAGGTAGCCAAGTGTGGATGAGCCATAGCGACACTATTAAGCAACTACCTACCAATGCGGTTTGCTTAGCAAGCACCGCCGATGTTGCTAATGCTGCTTATCGCATTGAAGGTGAAGACACTTATGCTATTCAGTTTCACCCTGAAGTTACTCACTCTACCGATGGTGTAAAACTATTGAGCAACTTCCTCTTCAAGATTGCTAAATTAACTCCTAATTGGACATCTGCCAACTTTGTAGATATGACCGTAGCCCAGCTAAAGGAACAAATAGGCAACGATAAAGTAGTTTTAGGTTTATCAGGTGGTGTAGATTCTACCGTGGCAGCAGTGTTATTACATAAGGCTATTGGGAAACAACTACATTGTATTTTTGTAAATAACGGCTTATTGCGAAAAAACGAGTTCCAAAACGTACTAAAGCAGTATGAGGGTATGGGCTTAAACGTGAAAGGTGTAGATGCAAGTGAACGCTTTTTAACAGCCTTAGCAGGGAAAACAGACCCTGAAGAAAAACGAAAGACCATAGGGCGTGTATTTATTGAAGTATTTGATGATGAAGCACATAAAATAGCTGATGTGAAATGGTTGGGACAAGGCACTATTTATCCTGATGTGATTGAGTCGCTATCGGTGAAAGGTCCTTCAGCAACTATTAAATCGCACCATAATGTGGGTGGCTTACCTGACTATATGAAACTGAAAATTGTAGAGCCTTTGCGAATGCTCTTCAAAGATGAAGTACGCCGTGTAGGACGCAGTATGGGCATTAGCGATGAACTATTAGGGCGACACCCTTTCCCAGGTCCTGGTTTAGCTATCCGTATTTTGGGGGACATTACAGCTGAAAAGGTAGCTGTATTGCAAGAAGTAGATGCTATTTTTATCAATGCACTAAAAGAACATCAGCTATATGATAAAGTATGGCAAGCTGGGGCTATTTTACTACCTATTAATAGTGTGGGGGTAATGGGAGACGAACGTACTTATGAGCGTGTAGTTGCCTTGCGTGCTGTAGAAAGCGTAGACGGAATGACTGCCGACTGGGTAGATTTGCCTTATAAGTTCTTGCAAAAAGTATCAAACGACATTATTAATAAGGTAAAAGGCGTAAACCGTGTGGTGTATGATATCAGTAGCAAACCACCTGCAACAATTGAATGGGAATAATAAGCATCAAACTAAAAACGAAACTATATGAAAAAATTTTTATCACTAACCACCTTATTATGTTTTGTTGCAGTAGGCGCACAAACAAAGCACACTGCAAGTAATTACGAAAGCATTGAAAGCATTGCCAAAACGTATCGCTTTTCACCTTCTGATATACTAAAACTGAACCCAGGTGTAAAAGAAGGGATTGCTAAAGGCGTGAGTATCAACATTCCTGTAAGCGATGTAAAACACTATAATACTGAACGCCCCGTAGGCTTTGATTCCTATATAGTACAACCCAAAGAGACATCTTTTAGTATTGCTCAAAAAAAAGGTATCTCAGTAGATGATTTGAAGCGCTACAACCTTGAATTGTACAAACGCGATATTTACGAAAATGAGCGTATCACTATCCCTATCTTTAAGCGAGCTCAAGATATGGTGAAAAAAGGTGTAGAGGGTTACAAACGCTATGTGGTAAAACCTCAAGAAACACTTTGGAAAATAGCGAAAAACCACAATGTGAATGTAGAGGATTTAGAGCGTATCAATAAAAAAGAAAAAAACTTCAACCCCGACCAATTGCGTGAGGGACAGGAAATATGGATACCTGCTTCAGCAGTAGATAGTTCGGTACCCAACACTAATAGTAGCTATGTAGCACCTGCGAGCAATAATAGCACAGGAGGTATGGTTACTTATATCATTGAAAAAGGGGAAGGTTTTTTTAGTTTAGAACGCAAATTTGGGTTATCTGAAAACGAACTTATCAAACTAAATCCTTCACTTAAAAGCGGATTGAAAAGCGAGATGCAAATAAATATCCCTAAAGAGAATTACGATCGTTATGTAGCGAGCTCTTTTGGTACTTATAACTTTGAGGATTCTAATAGTGCTCTACGCTCTTCATCTCATCCTTCTAATGTAAAAGAAATCTCATTTGTATTACCTTTCAAGGTGGAGGGTGGAAGCAACAAAACTACTGATTTGCGCAGCCTCCTTACCGATAACAAAGTAACGCCTATAGCTACTGATTTTTATTCAGGAGCACTTATCGCTTTGGACTCATTGCAAAAAATGGGCTATAAGTTTAAAGTAAACGTTTTTGATAGTGAAGGTGACATAAAAAAGATTATTAATAATGCTAATTTTAAGAGTTCGCAAGTAGTAATAGGGCCTTTTGCAACCAAAACATTCAATAGCTTAGCTTCGGCAGTGGGTGGTGGTAGCAACACTGCTTTGTTAGCTCCTTTATCTAACAAAAATGTATTATTAAACCCCAATGTATATCAAACATTGCCATCAGATGACGCACAGCAAGCTCAAATGCTTAGTTATTTAGCTAAAAACTATTCTGATGAAAATATGATTCTTTTAGCAGATAGCAAAAATGCTGCTTTACGCGAAAAAATGGAGCGTTTATTCCCTAATGCTAAAGTAGTAACTGAAATGTCTGCTAATGGTTTTGCCAATGCACTGAATTACGGCAAAGAAAATGTAGTGATTTTACAATCTAACAACATAGGCTATGTATCTATGGCAGTACGTTTATTGCACGGAGCTTTGAAATCTAAAAAGAACAACGTTTCTCCGAAAATAGTACTTGCTACAGTTGATAGAGGCTCTGTATTTGATTCGAGCAGTCTTTCTAACAACCAGCTTTCCGACCTTCACTTTACTTACCCTACCATAAATAAATACAGCAATGGTAGTGATACATTCTCTGTACGTTACCTAAAAACTTATGGTGTGTTGCCCAACAAATATGCCGTACGAGGCTTTGACCTTACTATGGACGCTGTACTACGTTTGGGAGTAGCTGGTAACCTGACAAATAACAATAATACCATAGGGGAAACCTCGTTTTTAGAAAACAAATTTGCCTATAGCAAGAATAGCCTAAAAGGTGGAGGTTATGAAAACCAAGGTATTTATATTGTGCAATACGACAATATGGAAGTAAAAGAAGTAAAATAATTATGGAAGTACGTATAGACCCCAGCTGGAAAGCCGTATTACAAAACGAATTTGACAAGCCTTATTTTGCTACGCTCACAGCGTTCGTAAAAGAAGAATATAAAAAAAATATTTGTTACCCAAAAGGGCAACAAATATTTTCTGCTTTTAACCATTGTCCACTCCCCAAAGTAAAAGTAGTACTTTTAGGGCAAGACCCCTATCACGGAGCAGGACAAGCTAATGGGCTTTGTTTCTCGGTAAATGATGGGATAGCTCACCCTCCTTCATTGGTGAATATCTTTAAAGAAATAAGCGATGATGTAGCTTTGCCATACCCTATTAGCGGTAATTTGGAGCGCTGGGCTACCCAAGGTGTGCTGTTACTCAACGCTACCCTCACTGTTCGTGCTAATGAGGCAGGAAGCCACCAGCATCAGGGGTGGGAAACTTTTACTGATAATGTTATAAAAACCGTATCTGACAACTGTGAACACGTAGTATTTATGTTATGGGGAAGCTTTGCTAAAAAGAAAACAACCCTCATAGATAGTACTAAGCATTGTATCCTTACTTCAGGACACCCTTCACCCTTGAGTGCCAACAGAGGCTATTGGTTTGGCAACAAACACTTTAGCAAAGCCAATGACTACTTGAGCAGTGTAGGCAAAACAGTTATCAATTGGGCATAAAGGTTAATTAGCCTTTTTTACATACTGGGTAAGTATCACAATTTGTTGCCCCTCTACTTTCCCCTCGATATATTGCGCATTTTCGGGGTCTAACGCAATCTTACGCACTACCGTACCTTGCTTGGCAGTCATACTACTACCTTTTACTTTTAGGTCTTTGATAAGTACCACATTATCACCATTGGCAAGTGCTGCCCCATTACTATCTTTGTGAATAACCTTTTCACTCTCCTCTAAATGGTCGTCGGATGCTTTTGCAAAAGTTAATTCCTCATCGTCTAAATACATCATATTGAGCAAATCAAGAGACCAACCTTCACTTTTCAAGCGGTTGAGCAAACGCCACGCCATTACTTTTACAGGACGATGCTCACTCCACATACTATCATTTAGACAACGCCAATGGTTGGAATCCATAGTTTCGGGGTGCTGTATTTGGTTAAGACAAGTATCACACACCAAGATAGCGTTATCTACACTATCCCCTTTAGTAGGTGGTACCCCGTAAACACTTAGGTTTGCCGTAGCATTACAAAGTTCGCAATGATTATTGCTTCGTTTTTTCAGTTCTTGTAATATATCCATTTTAATTATTAGTTTGGGCGCAAAGTTACAAAAAATCATAGAAATATAGCAGAAAAAAAACTAAGTGACACTTTTTGGCGTTTTGCTACTGTATCTTTGCCCCGTGAAACTAAAAACTAATAAAAATGGTATACTTAGAAACTTTTTATTTCCCTTCAGTAGAAAAAGAGGAAGAAAAAATACAAGAAATCATAGAGAATAAGGAACAAAAGCCTGCTATTAACTACATTGCTGAAAAAGTTTATCCGTTTAGTCTTCTTACCCATCGCCTTACCTGCTTAGATTTTGAACCTATTACTATTCTCTATGGGGGTAATGGTTCGGGTAAGTCTACAATTTTAAATGTAATTTCAAACAAATTGCATATTTCAAGAGAGGCTCCTTATAATTCGTCTTATTTAATGGAAAAATACGTAAAAATGTGTTCTTTCAAAACTGATTTGCGTTATACAGGCGAAGAATTTGACTTCTTGAAAATGCGCAACAGCAAGTATGATATTGCAGAAATCAGCAAGGTGATTACCAGCGATGATATATTCAAGAAAATGATAGAGAAACGCCTTAAAGACGAGCAAAAACGTTTTAAGAGCGAGATGCTTATAGCAAAAAAGACGAAGCAAAAAAAAGATTGTATTATGCCTAAGTCTATCAATTTGGAAGATAGGAGAAGTGTAGAAGAATTTAATGATTTTTACACTATGAGGGAGAGCAGTTATACCCAATACCTCAAAAAAACGATAGGCGAAGTAGAACCTTTATATTCTAATGGCGAAACAGGGCTTTTGTACCTTATAGAGCAGATAGCCGACCCAGGGTTGTACTTATTAGACGAACCAGAGAACAGTATGTCGTGCGAAACCCAATTAAAGTTAGTAGAGTTTATTGAGCTTTCAGCACGTGCTTATAATACCCAGTTTATTATTGCAACACATTCGCCTTTTTTGCTTTCTATTCCCAATGCCAAAATATACAATCTCGATACCAGCCCTGTAAGTTTATCTAAATGGTGGGAACTTGAGAATATGAAACATTATTTTGAACTTTTTAATAAATACCAAACTGAATTTCAAAAATCATTATAAATAACTTCACTGCCCGTAGGGTTCATAATAAATTTAACATTATGGCAAATAAAAAAAGTAGAAGAATTCAATACCTATTAGAATACCTTAAAAACAAAGGTGAAAGAGGAGCCTCTTTTGAAGAGATAAAGAATTATGTAAAAAGACGTTTTAAGCCTGAAGATGAATTTCAAGAATACAGCGAACGCAGTTTTTTACGTGATAAAAAAGACCTTTACGATGAGCGTGAAATAACCATTAATTATAACCGCGCTGACAATGTTTATACCATCAATTGGGAAACCGTAGATGAATACCAATTGCAGCTAATGGAACACGATTGGCTAATGGAAGCCTTGCGACAAAGTACCTATAATCGTCAGTTTATACACTTTGAAAAACGCCCTGCACGCGGACTGAATCACCTACACGGACTTATCTATGCTATTGAGAACCACCTCCGGCTTCGTTTCAGCTATCATAAGTTCCGCGAAAACACTCATACCCCACACATTGTGCAGCCCTATGCCCTAAAAGAGTTTGATTATCACTGGTATTTGTTGGGGCGTGATGTGGTTAATAATACCGAAGAAACTGCTATAAGGGTTTTTGCTGTAGATCGCATTAGTGATTTGGATATTCTGAAAAAGAAATTTACTCCTACGCCATTTGATGTGGAAAAGCATTTCAAAAATGCTTTTGGAGTGATAGCCCTACCCGATGCCCCTGAAGATATAGTGTTGCGTTTTGACCGTCATCAAGGTAATTATATCAAGGTGCGACCTTTGCACCACAGCCAACAGATAGTGAGTGATAATGATGAAGCATTGGTAGTACGTTTACATCTTACCCCTTCCTACGATTTTGATTTGAAACTATTATCACTTGGCAACCGCGTGCAAGTGCTTGAACCACAGTGGTATCGCGAACATATTATAATGAGAATCAAGCAAGCGTTGGATAATTATAGTTAGCAAGCTAACAATCCTAAAAAAAAGACTGTTAAAAAAATTGGAAAATATTTTGTATTTGTGAAAAAAAATATTAATTTTGCGCCATAAAGAAAAAGATAACAGCGTTTCGCTTTACATTTTCCGCATACTCGAGAATACGACCAATTTTTTCAAAATGCTAAAGGAAAGTGAAGTGGAAATGCCTACGTTTTACAAGCGTGGGCATTCCTTTTGCATTTAGCATTAGCCTTTGGTCGGGCTTCGAGTATAAGCAAAGAGGAATGGCTCACGCTTTTTTTAAATACCAAAAAAAGATAAAAAAAAATTTAACGACCATTTTTTGGCGTAGTCATACCTTACCTTTGCCACCGAAATAAAAAATAATTAAATATGAGTACAGAAGTTCAAAACAACCACACAAGTGAATAGGTATGGGCTGGGTAGATGATTTTTTTGTAGCTACCATAGGTGGGCTGAACCTTTTGCAAGGCTACGCTGCCGATAGTAGCCGAGGTCTTGCAGGTATTTTAAAGATGATAAAATGGGCAGTTATCATCTTAGGGGTCATCTGTATCCTTTTAGTAGTGCTATTAGGAGCCTTGATCGTAAAACTATTTACAAATTAATAAAATGTTTTATGAATAGAAGTGTTATTTCTACAAACAGAATAAATGATAAGTATATAACAAATGAATGAAAATAGTGTAATGACATTAGATAATTTACAAGCTGAAGCAATGAGCTTAGATGAGCTTGAAGCTAACTTATCTAATGAATTGGAAGAACAATTATCAGGGCTTGAGTTTCTTGAAAAAGAACGTGAGAAAATAGGTAACCCTGAAGGTTTAGGAGCAACTATAGAAAATGCAGTTTGGGAACAATTCGGACTGCAAATAGGTTCTATAGCTGGAGAAGATTTTATAAGTGCTAATAGAGGGAATACATTGAATTTAAGAGATTCAGCTCATATTCAAACGAAAGATAACTTTGCTGATGGAAAAATTGCAACTCATAACTACATAAGTAAAGAACAATTAGAACAAAACTATAATAGATATAAAAACACACCTCATAAGGAATTTCGGAAAGAATATGTAAATCCAGGAATGAATGAAACCTTAGAAAGAGCAGGGAGTCTATATAATGAGGGAGTTGAAACAGTTAAGGATATATACACAGGGAAGCAAATACCAACTAAAACAAAATTAGAAAATGGTAAAAATAATCCTCAAGCAGCACAGAGAGAGCATGTTAAATCATCATCAGAGTTATATGAGAATAAATCTCTTCAGATGGCATATGATGACAAAGAATTAGCAGTTGTAATAAATGATCGTGAAAATCTACAAGGTTACACAACTGCAGAAAGGAATAACAGAAAGAGTGATAGAACAGCAGAAGAGATGCATGATAAAGATAGGAATAAACATTGGGAAAAAGCAAATAAAAGAGCTGAAGAACATATTAATAAAAAAGAAAGAGAAGGGGAAGAACGTTTAAGGAGAGAAGGTCGTCAAACTCAAAAAGAGGAGGCTCTCCGTATAGGAGGTAAAGCCCTTAGAGCAGTTGTTTTAGGTCTTTTAGCTGATTTTCTTAAGGTAGTTATTAAGAAATTAGTTTCTTGGTTTAGAAGTGCTGAGAGAAGATTTAGTACCTTTATAGAGCAGTTTAAAGAAGCATGGAAAGAGTTTTGGGGAAATCTTAAAAGCCATTTAATGAATGCAGGTAAAGTACTTGTCTCAACAATAGTAACTGCTATTTTTGGACCTATTGTAAGTGTTTTTACAAAATTATGGACAGTACTTAAAACGGGATATTCATCTCTTTTGCAGGCTATTTCTTATATTCGTAATCCTGAAAACAGAACAAAACCTTTCAGTGTATTAATGCTTGAAGCAGGAAAAATAATAGTAGCAGGGCTATCAGGAATAGGAGCTCTTGTTTTAGGGGAAGTTATAGAAAAAGGACTAATTTCTGCCGGGCTTGTAATTCAAATACCCCTTTTAGGTAGTTTAGCAAGTATTATAGGTTTATTTGTAGGAGCCATTGTTTCAGGAATTGTAGGAGCTTTAGTTTTACGTTGGATAGATAAGCTTATTGCAAATAAACTTAAAAATGAAAATGGTAAACAGCAAATAGAAAAACAGAATGAGATATTAGCAACTCAAGAAAAATTAATGATTATAACTGATGCTAAGCTAGATAATATTAAAGAAAATGTAGCGAGAAGAATTATAGAACGCCACGACTTAGCAGTAGCAATAATACAAAAAGAAATTAATACTACAGAAGAGTTTTGTAATACTGTAAACATTTCAAGAACTAAAAATGATGATCTATTGGATAAGTTGTTTGAAGATTTGAATAATTTATAAATATTTTAAAATGAGTGATATACAGATAACTAAATATAATTTTGAAATAGCTAAAAATAGGATACAAGAGTTTTCTAATAAAATACCTAAAAAAAGTGAACTTGCTCCATTAAAAACTTCATATTTATTTGGATTAATTGATAAAGTGGTTACAGGAGCTGAGATGAATGATATAACAAAGACTATAAATAGCTATTTTCTTGACTGCAATGACCAGATAATCAATATTAAAAAAGAATTTGGAGAAGTTTATAAAGCCTTTGAAGCTCTTGAAAACGAATATATTCAGGGGATTATCACAGCGGTCAATGAATCCTCAAAAGCAAGCAGAAGGGCAAAAGAAGCAAGCGAAAAAGCTATTTCTGCTCAGAGTGATATTGATAGAACTATTAAGACTTTAATACTTACCGTCTCTAAGCTTAAAGAAATTGAGAGGTTTTTTGTTGAAAATCCAGATGAAGTTTTACAAATGAGAGATATAGGGAAAATGCAGAAAGATTTACAACAACATCAAACAGATATTTCTAAGGTGTTTATTGATATCTCAAATATTTCAGAAACAGTACAAAAAGCACATCTGTCTTTTCAAAATGAAATAAATGCTCTACAAGAATATCGTTTTCAACTTGAAAAATATAGACACTTGCCTGATATAGATTCTATTTGGGAAAAAGTAGAATATCATCAACAAGAAATAAAAGTCTTGTCTAAAGGTATAGAAGCTCATAACAAGCAACTTACCTATTTAGAGGCTGAACAGTCTCAAACAAATAGTAATCTGTTAAATTTAAAAGAAGATACAAAACAGTCTTTTGAAAAAACTTACTCTCAAATAAAAAATACACAGTCTCAGATAGAATCAAAAAGTGAATTGTTTGAAAAACGATTGCGTATAGCTTATTGGATAGTAGGCGGGGCTTTGTTTTTAGTGTTGTTCCAGTTTGCATTACTAATGTTTAAAGTACTATAAAATGAAAAGTAAATATCACGAACACTTTTTAAGAGCAGCCCAAAAATTAGATGATGTAACTAAGAGCAATAATGCTATTTATCAGTTAGCTCTTGACATTTCTGATAGTTTTGACCCCCAAGCTATCAAAGAGCTCTGTATCAAAATTCAAAATATATCAAAAACTTCTAACCAAGAACTAGTAATAGAAGCTTGTAAAGATTTGTATTTAAGTCTTATTACAGTAGTAGGGGTAGAACGTGTGCAAGAAATTACTTATAAAGCACAAGAAGATAGCTATAAAGCAAAGGAACGTACATTAGAAGAGTTAATGGCTGAACTAAATACGCTTATAGGGCTACAAAAAGTAAAACAAAAAGTTACAGACTTAATTGCTTATAAAAAAGTACAATCTTTGCGAAAGCAATACAAGCTAAAGACAGCTTCAAGCACATTACACCTTGCTTTTATAGGAAACCCGGGAACAGGAAAGACTACTGTAGCTCGTATTGTAGGGCTTATTTATAAACAATTAGGTATACTCTCAAAGGGGCATTTTATAGAAGTTTCAAGAACAGACCTTATAGCGGGTTATCAAGGGCAAACTGCTTTAAAAGTAAAGAAAGTTGTGGAGCAAGCTAAAGGAGGAGTATTGTTTATAGATGAAGCCTATAGCATTACAGAAAATGACCATAGTGATTCTTATGGTCGTGAGTGCTTAACAGAACTCACCAAAGCATTAGAAGACTATCGCGATGATCTTGTGGTTATTGTAGCGGGGTATACAGAACCTATGCATAAGTTTTTTAATTCAAACCCTGGACTTAAATCAAGGTTTAATACCTTTATAGAGTTTGACGATTACAATACAGAAGAATTATGGCAAATATTCTCTCAAATGTGTAAGAATAATGACTATACTATTTCATCTGAAGCTAAAGAGCAAATTAAACAGCAACTTGAAGAGAAAACAACTCATAAAGAAGGAGACTTTTCAAACGGCAGACTTGTTCGTAATATGTATGAAGATTTTATTTTAAACCAAGCTCGTAGAGTCAGTAAAATAGCTTCTCCTACCCAACAAGAACTTCAAGAAATAACAACTGAAGATATAACAAAATTATCAAAAATATGAATATAGGATTAGGACTATTTAATGTTGTATCACAATCTACATCATCTTCTCAAAATAAAGAGAATAACACTGAAAAAGATTTAAGTGAGAAAGAAAAAATGATTTTAGAAAATCTTTATAGATGTAGAGATTTAGAACTTAATAACCTGTGGCAAAAGAGTATATTTTTAGGACCTATTTTGGTATTGTGTTTTACTGGATATGGATTTTTATTGGATAAATTATTTGAAAGAGAGAGTTTTTCACTCAAAACAAATATACTATGTATAGTATTATGCATTGTTAGTGCTATATTCTCTATGTTGTGGATTTATATGTTTAAAGGTTCAAAAGCTCAATATGAACTTTGCGAGAGAGCTATTGCTAATTATGAACAAAGAGAATTAAATATTCCTTATGGTTACGCAATGGGAACATTGAGGTATAATGATATAGAATTTAATAATAATCTATTGAGTACTAAAGCAGGTAAGTTTTCTCCTTCTAAGATCAATATTCTTATTGGACAAGTGAGTTTATGGTTATGGATTGTTTGTTTTGTGTGTCATTTTATTTTATTTTGTTTTGAAATGGCTAAAATGTATTTATCTTTAAAAGATTTTCCAATAAACTATATACCTATAATATTCTTTCTATTATTTACTTTTTTACTTATAGTTCCTCATATTTTAATGTATATAGAGAAAATTATTACAAGTAGTTATTTATCTCCAAGTAATCAAGAAAGATATACAAGGGAGCTCCTTAGAATTGTTAGTAAAGAAAGGTCTAAAAAAATAGTAAAAGGAAAAGATAAAGATAGAGAATATATAGAAGAAATTATAGAGAATAATCCTGAACTTTTAGGATGTTTATGGAATATATATGAAACAGAGGGTAAAGTACCTCCATTCTTTACAGAAAGAGAAGAAATTTACCTTGATACTTATAGATATTTAATAGAGTCAGGGAAAATAGATATTTCAAAACAAGAGGAATCAGCACCCACTACCTCAATAGATTTAAATAAGGAACTTTCTTCTCTTGCTTCAAGACTTGGTATTAAAGAAGGAAGAGTAAAAGAATTAAATGAGTGCATTAGAAAAAAATATCAGAAATAGCCCTTCTTTATTTTAATCTACTTGCCTATTTGTAAAAAAGTTAGAACTTTGCGGCGTAAAAGTAACAGAAAAAGTAACAGATACTATGAACACATCTTTAAAAGAGGAACAAAAATTACTGAAGAGGGCTGAACGTAAGCTGCGTATGGAGCAGAGTAGAAGCTATAGGGCTATGAAGTCGGCTACTAAAATGATGGACGACTACTACTTAGACCCTATACTTGGGTTGGTGCCGGTGGTGGGCGATATTGTGCCGCACTTGTTCAATGCTTCTTTTTTCTATATTTCTATTTTTAAAATTAGGTCGTATGCGCTTACTGTAACACTCTTGCGAAATGTGCTAATAGATACTTTCGTAGGTATGATACCTTATGTGGGGATTGTACTTGATTTTTTCTATAAATCTTACCGAGAAAATACGATTTTGATAGAGGGTTTTGTGAATGATGACCCGAATATCGTTAAAAAGGTGAAGCGAAGGGCTGTCTATACTACTATATTTATTGTGGTTTTAGGGGTGGCTATTTATTACCTTGCGGTATTTTTATGGTGGACAGTAACGCAACTGGTAGAGATGATAATGAGGTAACATAAAAAAAGATAGAAAAAATTAGTAGGTATTATTTTTTTTTGTACCTTTGCGGCGTGAAACTATAAAAGATGTTTTACCAAATAAAACCTACATACAAAAATGTTTAGTGAAAATACTCCGAAAGTATCTAAAATCTTTGCGTGCTCTAAAAGTATTGCATTAGCAGAGAAAATTGCAGAAAAGTACGGCACTCAACTCGGTGAAATTAAACTATCATACTATAGCGATGGCGAATTTCAGCCCTCATTTGAGGAATCTATTAGAGGGCTACGGGTGTTCTTGATAGGTTCTACCTTTCCAAACTCGGACAACTTGATGGAGCTTTTGCTGATGATTGATGCTGCAAAGCGCGCTTCGGCAAGGCATATTACAGCTGTAATACCTTATTTTGGATGGGCAAGACAAGATAGGAAAGATAAACCTAGAGTACCTATAGGGGCTAAATTGGTAGCTAACTTACTGCAAGCAGCAGGTGCTACACGAATAATGACAATGGACTTGCACGCCGACCAAATACAAGGTTTTTTTGAGCGTCCTGTGGATCATCTTTTCGCATCGAGTATATTCTTGCCTTATTTAGAGAGCTTAAACTTAGATAACTTGTGTATCGCTTCACCTGATATGGGAGGATCTAAACGTGCGTATGCATACTCTAAATACCTAAATTGTGATGTTGTGATTTGCTACAAACAACGCAAACAGGCAAATATTATTGATACAATGGAGCTTATAGGTGATGTAGAGGGCAAAAATGTAGTACTTGTAGATGATATGGTAGATACTGCTGGTACTCTTGTAAAAGCGGCTCAAATAATGAAAGAACGTGGCGCTATGAGCGTACGTGCCGTTGCTACTCACGCTATACTAAGTGGAAATGCTTATGAGCGTATTGAAAACTCTCAAATGGAGGAACTAATCGTTACTGACACTATTCCGCTAAAACATCCTTCATCTAAAATAAAAGTGCTTACTTGTGCTGATTTATTTGCTGAGGTGATGCATAGGGTGCACGAGAACGAATCTATCAGTTCTAAATTCATAATGTAACTTAATAACTATTTATAAATAAATGAAATCAATTACAATCAAAGGATCTCAAAGAGAAAGCGTGGGCAAAGCTGCGACTAAAGCCTTACGTAATGCTGGACAGGTACCTTGCGTATTATACGGAGGAGACAATGTTCTGCATTTTTCGGCACCTGAAATGGCCTTCAAGAGCATAGTATATACTCCTAACGTATATACTGCTACGATTGAATTAGGCGGTAAAAGTTACACTGCTATTTTGCAAGACATTCAGTTTGACCCTGTAAGTGACAAAATCCTTCACGTAGATTTTTACGAGCTTAACAAGAATAAGGAAATCACTATTGAAGTGCCTATCCAAATAGAAGGTACTTCGCCTGGTGTAATGGCTGGTGGTACTTTGCGCATTGTAAACCGTAAATTGAAGGTGAAAGCGCTTCCTGATAATCTTCCTGACTTTGTATCAGTAGATATTTCGGGTATGGAAATGGGTAACAAATTGTATGTTACTAAATTACCTCAAGAGAACTACAAGATTATGCACCCTGATAACACTGTAGTTTGCCAGATAAGAATATCACGTGCTGCTATGAAGGCTGCGCAAGATGCTGCTAAAGCTGAAAAAGGTGGTAAAAAGAAATAATTAGGAATTTTGAATTCAAAATAAAGGCTGTCTAAAAAGTTATCATTTTTTTAGACAGCCCTTTTTGTAGTAATATCCCCCCTCTTTTAACTATAGCTTTGAAAAAACGGCTCTTTCTAAAGCTTCACGATGATTGGGGTGCGCAATATTAATAAGGGCTTTGGCGCGCTGATGTAGGTTTTTACCGAAAAGTTCGGCTACACCATATTCTGTAACAATGTACTGCACGTGTGCACGGGTGGTTACTACGCCTGCGCCTTGCTTTAAAAAAGGTACTATTTTACTTTCGCCTTTATTGGTTAATGAAGGAAAGGCAATAATAGATTTTCCTCCTTCGCTTAGCATCGCACCTCGTACAAAATCTACTTGCCCTCCAAACCCTGAATATATATTACTACCAATGGAGTCGGCGCATACTTGCCCTGTAATATCTACTTCTATAGCGGAATTGATAGAGACTACTTTGGGGTTTTGTCGTATTACTCCTACCTCGTTGGTATAACAAGCTTCTGCAATTTCTACAGAGGGATTTTTATCAATAAAATCGTATAATCTTTGGGTGCCCATAGCAAATGAAGCTATGATTTTACCTTTGTCAATTTTCTTTTCATAGCCGTTGATAACTCCTTTTTTTACCAAATCGAGTACTCCTTCCGTGAGAAGTTCGGTGTGAATACCTAAGTTTTTGAGGTGTCCCATTTCAGCTAAAGTGGCATTGGGAATATTGCCTATCCCTAATTGTAAGGTACTACCATCTTCTATCAGGGGGACTATATGTTGTGCTATTTGGGTTTCGATAGCAGTAGGTGTGGTAAGTTGTAGCGAAAATATAGGGGCATCGTGTTCTACCAGAAAATCTATTTCATCTATATGAAACATAGCATCGCCGTAGGTGCGTGGCATTTGGTTATTTACTTGTGCAATAACGTATTTGGCATTGCGAATAGCGGACTTGGAGGCTTCGACACTTACCCCCATAGAGCAGAACCCGAATTTATCAGGAGGAGTTACTTGTATAAGTACGACATCTACTTTGATGTGTTTGCGGTCGAATAATAACGGCATATCGCTTAGGAAAATAGGTGTATATGACCCATTATCAGTTTGATTTATATGTCTCACATTGGAAGAGAGAAAGAAAGAATTGACGAAGAAGCTATCTTTATACTGGGGGTGGGCATAAGCTGCTTTGCCTTCGATATGTATATGCCCAATAGTAACGTTACGCAGTTCGGGGGCTCGTGCCACAAGAGCATCGATAAGGATTTCGGGTACAGCAGCTCCGCCGTGAATATAGACGAAATCGTTACTTTTGACATTTTTCAGTGCTTCTTGCGCTGTTGTAATTTTTGTCATAAAAAATAGTTTTTAGTTTTGCGGCTCAAAGGTAGTTATAAAAAACGATTTTACAAAATATTTGGTGAATAAAAAAAAATTAGTACCTTTGCACCAATAAAATAAAGAATATTATGTATCCACCTGAATTGGTAAAACCTATGATAGAGGAACTAACAAATGTTGGTTTCCACGAATTGAAGACTGTAGAAGCTGTAAAAGAGGCGATAGAGCGCGATGGGACTACTTTGGTAGTAGTAAATTCGGTATGTGGTTGTGCAGCTCGCAATGCACGCCCTGCGGTAGTATATAGCTTGCAAAATGCTAAAAAACCTGATTATTTAGCAACTGTATTTGCGGGTGTAGATAAAGAAGCAACTAATGAGGCTCGCGAATATATGCTACCTTTTCCACCTTCATCACCAAGTATTGCGCTATTTAAAGATGGTGAATTGGTGCATATGCTTGAACGTCATCATATTGAAGGGCGTATGGCTGAAGCAATTGCTGAGAATTTACAGCAAGCTTATGACGAATATTGTTAATACTTATCTTTTATTTTACACTTTGCTAAAGTATAGTTGCTTTAGCAAAGTTTTTTATTTTTAAAATATGATGAAAATACTTTCTTATCCTCTTAGTGTTTTGCATTACTTGCTTTACGGCGGCTTATTGCTTCTTTTTCACCCCATACAATGGATTTGTATTCACTTTATAGGGCGAAAAGCTCATAAAGCCGTTGTAGATTTTCTCACATTGATACTTACCAAAATAATGATCGTATCAGCCAATTGGGTACGCTTTACTATAGAAGTACCGCTACCCGATAATGTTCCGCTTATTTTTGCTCCTAATCACCAAAGTATTTACGATATACCACCACTAATATGGTATTTGCGCCGTTACAGCGTACGTTTTGTAGGTAAAAAAGAGTTGGGCGGCGGAATACCAAGTATCACAATAAATTTGCGTAATAATGGTTCCGTACTCATAGATCGCAGTCGTCCACAAGATGCTGTGCCACAACTAAAAGAATTTGGTGCCGACTTGCAAGCAAAACGAGGTGCTGGACTCATATTTCCTGAAGGTACGCGTAGCCGCAACGGAGTGCCTCGCCCTTTTAAAATAAAAGGGTTACAGACAATTATGGAGCAAATGCCTGATGGCTATGTAGTGCCTGTAACTATTAATAATTCTTGGAAAATACTCAAATATGGACAATTTCCTTTAGGAATTGGCAATCTCATTAGTTTTTATGTGCATAAACCTATTAAGATAGAACAAGATAGAATCATAGAACAAATAGAGGAAGTAGAAGCTAAAGTAAAATCGATGATTGATAAATAAGGATATAAGCAAAGGATAAGCTTATAAATCAAAATTTATGATTTGTTGTTTATCATTTGTCATTTATCATTATTTTCGTATCTTTGCAGCAAAATTAAGACAATGGCTAATTGTAAATATATATTCGTTACGGGGGGGGTTACTTCCTCTCTTGGCAAGGGTATTATTGCGGCATCTCTTGCTAAATTACTTCAGGCACGTGGCTATCGCGTTACTATTCAAAAATTTGACCCTTATATAAACGTAGACCCTGGTACGCTTAATCCTTATGAACACGGCGAATGCTATGTAACAGAAGATGGTGCAGAAACCGACCTTGACCTTGGACATTATGAGCGTTTTTTGAATGTTCCTACTTCGCAGGCGAACAATGTTACCACAGGACGCATCTACCAAAGCGTTATAGAAAAAGAAAGACGAGGTGAATTTTTGGGTAAGACGGTACAGGTGGTACCTCACATTACTAATGAAATAAAGGAGCGTATACAGATACTTGGCAAAACAGGCGAGTATGACATAGTGATTACTGAGATTGGCGGTACTGTAGGCGATATAGAATCATTACCTTATATAGAGTCGGTACGGCAATTGTTATGGGATTTAGGAGAACACAATGGTATTGTTATTCACCTTACTTTGGTACCTTACCTTGCTGCTGCAGGCGAACTCAAGACAAAACCTACCCAACATAGTGTAAAGATGCTGATGGAAAGCGGTATTCAGGCAGATATTTTGGTATGCCGTACTGAACACGAACTTTCTGATGATCTTCGTTATAAATTGGCACTTTTCTGCAATGTAAAGCGCGAGGCTGTTATACAATCAATAGATGTGCCTACGATTTACGATGTGCCCAATATGATGCTCTTGGAGGGCTTAGACAAAGTAGCTCTGAAAAAATTAGACCTTCCTTATAAAAATGACCCTGATTTGACCCAATGGAACGCTTTCTTACAACGATATAAAAACCCCAAACATCGTGTAAAAATAGGTTTGGTGGGTAAATACGTAGAGCTACAAGATTCTTATAAATCTATTTTAGAGGCATTTATTCACGCTGGCGCTGCAAATGAAATACGAGTGGATGTAGAAACCATTCACTCCGAACATCTAAACGAAGAAAATATAACAGCTAAATTGTCTCATTTAGATGCAGTGCTTGTGGCACCAGGTTTTGGTGGGCGTGGTATTGAAGGAAAAATAAAAGCAATAGCCTACGTACGCGAACACAATATACCTTTCTTGGGTATTTGCTTGGGTATGCAAATGGCTGTGATAGAATTTGCACGTAATGTGGCTGGAATGCCTGATGCCAATTCTACTGAAATGAACCCTAACACACCTTATCCTGTTATCAGCTTAATGGAAGCACAAAAAGAGGTAACGCACAAAGGGGGTACAATGCGCTTGGGTGCGTGGGATTGTGATTTATTGCCCGATAGCAAGATTTATGAGGCTTATGGCAAAACTCACATCTCGGAACGCCACCGTCATCGCTATGAGTTTAATAACGATTTTAAAGAGCCTTTAGAAAAAGCTGGCTTGCGCTGCACCGGGTTAAACCCTATAACGGGATTGGTAGAGGTGGTAGAATTGCCTACCCACCCTTGGTTTATAGGGGTGCAATACCACCCAGAGTATAAAAGTACGGTAGCCAATCCGCACCCGCTATTTGTGGCGTTTGTGAAAGCTGCTTTAGATAACAAACTTAAAAAGAACTAAAAAACGGATATTTATATATATGGAAGAAAAAAGGTTTGATATACAAACGATTATTGGTTTTGTATTATTGTCGGTGTTATTTATTTGGATAGTAATAAACAACCGACCTAACGAGGCGGAAATAGCAAAACAAAAAGCACAACAAGAACAAGCAGAAGCTGCAGCAGCTAATAAAGCTAAAGCAGAGGCTGCAACAGCGGCGGCTTCATATCAAAACATACCTACTGACTCTGTAGGATTGGCAGCTTACAAGGCTACTTTGGGTGATTTTGCTTATTCAGCAACTTTACCTTCTGCTAAAAATGCAGTAACTGTTATAGAAAACAAGGATTTAAAACTAACCATTAGTAATAAAGGTGGTATCCCTAAAGAAGTATTACTGAAGGAGTTTAAAACTTATGACACTTTGCCTGTATACTTAATAAAAGACGGCAATGCTTCATTTGCAGTGGATTTCACTACTGTAGATGGAAAAAAGCTAAATACTAAAAACTTGTATTTTGAACCTTCATTGACTACAAAAGACGGCAAGCAAGTGCTTACAATGCGTTTGAAAACAGCTGAAAACAATTATTTGGAATACGTGTATACACTTGGGGCTGAGGGATATATGGTGGATGTAGCCGTACGCAGCCAAGGTTTGGCTAAAACGTTAAATAGTAGTGCTCCTATTGCTATAGATTGGCAGCTGAAAGCACGCCGTATGGAAAAGAGTGTTACTTATGAAAACCGCTATACACAAGCTACTATACAATACGACAATGGCGAGATTAGCCGTATGAACCAAGCTGGTAATGATGGCAATAAAAAATCTCAAGTGAACTGGGTGGCTTATAAACAACATCTTTTCACTTCTGTAATGATTCAAGATACTCCTTTTGCTAATGCCGATTTTCTCTCATACAATATCGCTAATAATGAGGGAAAAGAAGTGAAATACACAAAAAACTTCAGAACTACAGCTCCTATAAAAACAAAAGGAGGAGAATTAAGTGAATCATTGCATTTTTACTTTGGACCAAGTGATTATAATGTATTAAAGCAATACAATGATAAATATGATCTTACAGAGCTTATACCATTAGGTTGGGGAATTTTTGGATGGCTAAACAAATGGGCTTTTATACCGCTCTATAATTTCTTATCTGACTATTTTTCAGTAGGCTTGGTAATTATACTAATGACCATTATTGTACGTTTATTCTTGTCGCCAATGGTATATAAATCATATGTATCACAAGCTAAAATGAAGGTATTACGCCCTGAAATAGAAGAGATTAACAAGAAATACGAAGAGCCTATGAAACGCCAACAAGAAACAATGGCACTCTACAGTAAAGCTGGTGTAAACCCTATGAGTGGCTGTATACCTGCCTTGTTGCAGTTGCCAGTTTTCTTGGCACTCTTCAACTTCTTCCCTACCGAATTTGGACTTAGACAAAAGAGTTTCTTATGGGCACAAGATTTATCATCGTACGATGCTATTTTTGAATTGCCTTTCTCTATTCCGTTCTATGGTAGCCATATTAGTTTGTTTCCTCTATTAGCTTCGGTAGCGATTCTTATTTATTCGCTGATGACAATGGCGCAAACAGTACAACCACAGCAACCTGGTATGCCTAATATGAAATTCTTGATTTACTTATCCCCTATAATGATGTTGTTTTTCTTTAATAACTATGCGAGTGGATTGAGTTTGTACTATTTCATATCAAACTTGCTAACTATCCTGATAATGTTGGTTATTAAACACTTTATTATAGATGAAAAGAAGATTCACGCACAAATACAAGAAAATAAGAAAAAACCTAAAAAAGAAGGTAAATTTCAGGCAAAAATGCGTGAGATGATGGAGCAAGCAGAAGCGCAAAGAAAAGCGCAACAACGAAAATAAAATAAGAACGAGATACGTGTATAGGTATCTCGTTTTTTTTATAGAAAGAAGTTGTAAATAAATCTTAAAATTATTTGTACAATTCATAAAAGAATTGTACCTTTGCCGTGTTAAAGAAAAACTAAAAAATTATCATTTATCAAACAAAATGAGAACACATATTAAAAAAGAAGTTTCATCGATTGCTCATCACCCAGCGGGGTCGGTGGAAGAGACACGTTTTGAGAAGATCGATAATGTAATTTTCTCAAGCTCAGTAACAGCTTCAATAAGTGTTGCACACGAAATAGCTGCATTAATCAGAAAAAAAGAAGCAGAAGGCAAACCTTGTGTGCTGGGCTTAGCTACAGGGTCATCACCTGTGAAAGTGTATGATGAATTGGTGCGAATGCACAAAGAAGAAGGACTTAGCTTTAAAAATGTCATTACCTTTAACTTGGACGAGTATTATCCTATGGAAAAACAGGATATACAAAGCTATTGGTACTTTATGCACGAGCATTTGTTTAACCATATTGATATTCCAAAAGAAAATATCAATATTCCTAACGGAACGGTTTCACACGAAGAACTTGAAGCTTACTGCCAAGGTTACGACAAAAAAATAGAAGAATGTGGCGGTATAGACTTTCAGCTTTTGGGTATAGGGCGTACAGGACATATTGGTTTTAACGAACCTGGTTCTAACCGCAATTCGGGTACTCGTATTATCACACTTGACCATATTACCCGTTCTGATGCTGCTGAAACTTTTCACGGCATAGATAACGTACCACGCCAAGCTATCACTATGGGTATCCGTACCGTAATGAAAGCACGCCGTATTGTACTATTGGCGTGGGGTAATAGTAAAGCCTCTATCGTAGCAAAAGCTGTAGAAGGCGAAATCACTTCGGAAGTGCCTTCATCTTACCTACAATTGCACGACAATACTACTTTCGTGCTTGACCAAGAAGCGGCTTCAGACCTTACTCGTATCAATACACCTTGGCTAGTAACTGATGTACAATGGAATGAAGACCTTAAAGCTAAAGCTATTGTATGGCTATGTGAGCACTTAGGCAAAACAATACTTAAACTTACCGACTCTGACTACAACGAAAACGGTATGTCTAAACTTCTTGCGGAATCGGGTCCTGCTTACGATTTGAATATTGCGATGTTTAACCGCTTACAACACACTATCACAGGCTGGCCAGGTGGTAAACCTAATGCTGATGATACTAATCGTCCTGAACGCGAACACCCACACAAAAAACGCATTATTATCTTCAGTCCGCACCCTGATGATGATGTTATCTCAATGGGCGGTACTTTTGACCGCTTGGTATCACAAGGACACGAAGTACACATTGCTTACCAAACTTCTGGTAACTTTGCCGTATCAGACCACGAAGCGTTGAAATTTGCTGAAGTGTTTAAAGATATGGTAAAAGAAAACAAGGGCGAAGTAGCTGTACTTGATGAGATTATCAGCAATATCACTAATAAAAAATCTAATGAAATAGATACTTTATTAGTACGCCAACTAAAAGGTAATATACGTCGCCACGAATCATTGGCAGCTACTCGCTACGAAGGTGTACCTGATAAACACGTACACTTCCTGAACTTGCCTTTCTACGAAACAGGAGGTGTGAAGAAAAACCCTATAGGTGAGGCAGATATCAAAATCATTATGAATTTGATTGAAGAGGTAAAACCACACCAAATATATGCAGCTGGTGACCTTGCTGACCCACACGGCACTCACAAAGTGTGCTTAGACGCTATTTTTGCAGCTCTTAAGAACTTGAAACACAAAGATTATATGAAAGACTGCTGGGTATGGCTATACCGCGGAGCTTGGCACGAATGGGATATACACGAAATAGAAATGGCAGTGCCTATGAGTCCGGCGCAAGTGCTTAAGAAACGTCAAGCTATTTTCTTCCACCAATCACAAAAAGATGGTGCTATGTTTCAAGGAGATGACTTGCGTGAGTTCTGGCAACGTGCAGAAGCGCGCAATAGCCAAACGGCACAACGCTATCGCAATTTAGGCTTAGCTGATTATGAGGCTATAGAAGCGTTTAAACGTTACTTTTTTTAATTAGCAAATTTGAGAATTAGTAAATTTGAGAATTAGCAAATTAAATTACAGATAAAATAAAAAAGGCAGTGCAGTGATGTGCTGCTTTTTTAGTTTGTAAAGAAATTATGAATTATAGTTGCAGGAGTGAAAAAATAGTTGTACTTTTGCCTAATCATTTAACTTAAATGATTAACTACTAAAAAATAATTAAAAAACAATGAGAAAAACTTTTTTAAACTTAGGTGTTTTTGTGCTTTTATCTACTTCGGTAGGAGCACAAGTAAAAGATATTAGCTTCGCTGTAGCCCCTACGGGTGATTATGTGTGGTGGCAAAAGAAAACCGCTATCACCAATGGCTTTATGGCAGGTGGTTACGTAGGCTTCGGGTTTGGTAGAAATATAGAGTTATTGGGTTCGTATAGACAATCGATAGGGATGAAATCGACTCTTACGGGTTATGATGCTCCTAATGCTATTAGCAATGTTTTTGAATCTAAAGAGGTAGCTGTGCACAGATGGGGTGGCGAACTGAAAGGTAATATACCGATGGCATACTCTTTTCAGCCTTATGTTACCTTGGGTTCAGGAGTACAAACCATCAAAGCTAATGAATTAAGTCAAGACCAAGTGTACTTTGCTTTAGGATTGGGGGCTAAGTTTAACCTTGCGCGCCGCCTTACCCTGAACCTACAAGCTAAAGCGACTCGTTTCAGCTTTGACCCTAGCAATGTGCTTTATAAACCTACAGAGGCTAACACTTCAGCTTATAACACTTGGATAAATAATAACGTAGATGAAGAAAATCACTTGGCGTGGAGTGTAGGCGCAGGACTACAGCTTTACTTAGGAGGTCGCAACCCTAATCAGCTAACAGAATTAGACCAAGCGTATACAAACTTGAAGAGCTTCAAAGTAGTAATAGAGCCTACTTTGGGTTACTTAAACTTCAATAGTGATAGTAATCTACGCGATGCTTACTTTGGAGGCTTGGCATTGGGAGTAGATTTTACTGAATACATAGGTATCAGAGGGTATTACCACCAAGCAATGACTGAAAGAAAATTATCAACTAAATTTGATAAATTATCAATGTATGGTGGTGATTTCTTAGCACGCCTAAATGTAGCTAATGGTGTAGTGCCTTACGTGCAATTGGGTGCAGGTTATATGAGAGTAGGCGATGATTATGTAGGTAAGGTAGCAAGTGTAGCAAATAAATCGGGGATTTTTGCTAAAGGGGGGATAGGATTAGCTATACCTTTAGGCAAGCGCGTAGAGCTTTTTGGGGTAGCTAATTTGCTCTATACAACTCATAACAAAGATGTAAGTACTGCCCTAAGTGCTATAAATGAATTGCAAAGCAATGTATTTTACAACGCAGGGATACGTATCAAGTTAGCTAAAAAGGTAGAAAGAGAAGTGTATGAAGAACCAAAAGAAGTAACAGCTGTTGCTACTACTCCTGTTTCGCCCGAAAAACAAAAATTAACTTACTACAATAGCCAAATAACCATAATAGAAAAACAAATACAATTGGCTTACCAAAATGGCGATACAGTTAATGCCAATCGTTTGCTAAAGGAAAAACAACAATGGGAAGACCTTAGAAATACGTATGTGGCAGAGCATCAGCCCTACCCTACTGCTGAACAAGTGCGCTTGGTACGTATGACTCCAGAAGAACTACAACAACTTATAGATAATGTAGTAAAAAGTATCAAGGAGGGCGAAGGCAAAACTCCTGAGCAACGTATAGACCGATTAGAAAAACTACTTTTAGAGGCACAAAAAGCTAAAGACGAAGTACAAAATACAAAAACTGTAGTACCTACAGCAGAATAATTTATGAAGTATATCTATCATATTATAGGGGTTTTATTGCTATGTGTACCTACTATGAGAGCACAAGTAGCTCCTACCCCAACAAAAACAGAGATAGTAATGACGGTAGATGAACTGCGCTTACTCTTAGAACAAATAGGGAGGGCAGAGCTAACTTCCTTAAGAGATAAGCAGTTAGACAGTATGCTATCGGCTGTAAATTACAAAACAACGGCAGTATCGCCTACTTCGGTAGTTATAAATGAGTATCGATTAGTAGAAGCAGCTGCAGTAAGTCCTACAGTAGTGGGAACAAATAGTAGTACTATTATCAACCGCACGATGAGTAATACTGCTATCGCTCGTACTGCAAATTCTATGGTAGTTGCCCATACGGCGGGTAGTACTACAGCTCAGCGTTCTGTAGTACCTGCTGCTGTAGCTCAACCACAGAATACTGCTGCGATAGCCCAACAGGTAGCTCAACTATCGGGGGTAGTAGAACAGTTGCGCAAACAGCAGCAATTGTTATTGGCAGCTTTGACAGCTAATACAGGAGTGGTAGCGGCTAATACAGGAGTGGTAGCGGCTAAAAGTAAAGCTACTCCTACAGCTACTGCTACCCCTGCCAATACTCAGTCTGCCGCTGTAAGTACCCAAGCTACGACAACAGCCACTACGGCAACAGCGGGCTATACTCCCATAGTAGTGCAAAGCGTAACTGCTACAGGGGTGCCTGTACAAATTTCGGCAGAAAAACGCAGTGAATTGGAACAGCTATTGGCTGCATATGGGCATAAGAAAGCGGTACTCTATTTTGCTAATAATAAAACGATACCTTTGGCTTACAACCCTACAATAGTAGACGAAATGGTAGCGATGTTACAAGCGCACCCTGAACTATCTATACTCTTAGAAGGTTATGCAAGTGCCGTAGGGAGTGCTTCCTACAACAATGTGCTCTCTATGGAGCGCGCTGTAGCAGTTGCCCAAATACTAAATGGTAAGGGGATAAGCAACGAGCGTATATTGACTGCTTTTAAAGGAATTGACTCGCAAGCTACCCCTGCACAAGCGCGCCGTGTAGAGCTACGGGTAATTATTCGCAGTTATTAGGTGTCATCAGTTTAAAATAAAGACTGATTGTTTTAGAAATTAGTTTTAGAAATGAAATAGAAAAAGGTAGTGTAACAATAAACTGCCTTTTTCTTGCTTTTATGTTGTAGATATAATGCTATATGTATTGACAAGTGTCCTTATTATAAGTGTCCTTTTGGTTTTAGTATTCCATTTGATACGAAAAAAGTATAGGATTTTTTATTACGAATTTTATATTTCGGCTTCATTATTTGATGTTATAATTGAAACAGAAAATGAGGTTAATAAAAAGGCAATTTATCATTTTTTTGGACGAAAACCTTATTTTTGCAACAAAAAGAATATCAGTATAATACGACAAGCTGATAAACTTTTCTATTTGTATATAAGATTTTATGATGAAGAAAAAATGATTCTTTTTAGAGAAGAAATTGAAAAATATAAAGAAATATTTCCTTTTTGGGTGGTGTTTCCTAATAATTTTTATGGAGCTCCTCGTTGGAATCAAGGATATCAAGAACAATATAGGGATGTTTTTTTGAAATATTGGAAGACTTTGAGCTATAAAGAACAAGAAGAATATATGAATAAATACAACTGCCCAACTGAGTGGTGCGAATGGTTGGGTGATTATAAAAAATCTCTTTTGAACTGATTATATTATTTTTTGTAATTTGGTATTTTATTCGTAATTTTGCAGGCAAAAATAATAGAGTAATATGTTTCATAAAGAAGGTTTTAAGATTATCTTGGTTAGCTTTACTATTACGATGGTAGTAGCATTGATAGCTCATTATTGTATTGATATAGAATGGATTAGATTGACAATACAGCTGTTGGCTTTTGTCTTTTTGATAGCTATACTACAGTTTTTTAGAAACCCTAAACGCGTCACACCTAAGAATGACACGCATATTATTGCTCCTGTAGATGGTAAGGTGGTGGTAATAGAAGAGGTATTTGAAAAAGAATACTTCAAAGATAAACGTTTGCAGGTATCAATATTTATGTCGCCTTTAAACGTACACGTAACACGTTATGCTTTAGGTGGTAAGGTAACCTACAGCAAATATCACCCAGGTAAGTACTTGGTAGCGTGGCACCCTAAGGCTTCTGAAGAGAATGAACGCACTACTATAGTGGTAGATAACCCTGTGTTTGGTGAGGTACTATACCGACAAATAGCAGGAGCTTTGGCAAAACGTATTGTTAATTACGCTAAAGTAGGCGATACAGCAGTGCAAGGCGAAGATGCAGGCTTTATAAAGTTTGGCTCGCGTGTGGATGTATATCTACCTTTAGGTACCAAAGTAAAGGTGCAGTTAGGTGATAAAGTAAAAGGAGGCGTACAAGTAATTGCTGAAAAATAAGAAAGACTATGAAAAAAACACTTCTGTTATTAGCAGTTATATTTGTAGGGACTCTTTATGCACAAACTGATACTCAAATAGATGCGACTTCATTAGTAACAAAAGATACTCTTACTATTGTGGCAGTAGGCGATGTAATGATAGGCTCAGCTTTTCCTGCAGGCAATCTGCCACCTGATGATGCTAAGAATAGCTTTAAGCACGTGAAACCTTATCTGAAAGGCGATATAGTGTTTGGCAATTTGGAAGGTGCTATTTTAGATACAGGCAATTCAGAGAAATGTAAAGGCTCGGAAGCAGGTACTTGTTACGCTTTTAGGATGCCAGATCGCTATGGTGATATACTAAAAGAGGCGGGTTTTAACCTTATGAGTACTGCTAATAATCACGCTAACGACTTTGGTGAAAAAGGGCGCCGCAATACGGCTAAAGTATTGGATAATGTAGGGATTTACCACGCAGGACCTGTAGAAAATAAGTCGGTAGTATTTGAAAAAGATGGAGTGAAGTATGGCTTCTGTGCTTTTTCGCCTAATAGCAATATGTTGTCAGTAAACAATATAGCTCAAGCGACTGACTTAGTAAAGGAGCTAAGAGCGCAAGCTGATATAGTTATTGTTTCGTTTCACGGAGGTGCCGAGGGCTCTAAACATACCCGCGTACCCCGAACGAATGAGTTTTTCTACGGTGAAAATAGAGGAGATGTGCATAAATTTGCTCACTCAGTAATAGATGCAGGAGCAGATATAGTATTGGGACACGGGCCGCACGTTACACGCGCTGTAGAGGTGTACAAAGGAAAGTTTATCACCTATAGTATGGGTAACTTTAATACTTATGGGCAGTTTAACCTGCAAGGTGTTAATGGGATAGCTCCCCTCTACCAAATAAAAATAGATAAGAACGGCAATTTTATATATGCAGATGTCATCTCTACAAAGCAAACTAAAGGGATTGGCTTAGAGTTGGACGCTGAAGGTAGGGTATTTCAGGAAATAAAAAAGCTTACAGGACTTGATTTTCCTGAAGCACAATTGCAATTTGAAGAAGGAAAAATTAGACAATTAGTCAATTAACTATTAAAATAAACAATTAACCATTAATAATTAATTATTAAAAAAGATGGGAAGAGCATTTGAATTTAGAAAAGCCCGTAAATTTAAACGTTGGGCTGCAATGGCAAAAACATTCACTCGTATAGGAAAAGATATTGTAATGGCAGTGAAAGAGGGAGGTCCACACCCTGAAAGTAACTCTCGACTACGTGCCGTAATACAAAATGCTAAGGCAGCTAATATGCCGAAAGAAAATATAGAACGCGCTATAAAAAAAGCAAGTGAAAAGGATACCGCTAACTATAAAGAAGTACTTTTTGAAGGCTATGCACCACACGGTATAGCTGTGCTGATAGAAACTGCTACTGATAATAACAACCGTACCGTAGCAAATATACGTAGCTACTTCAATAAATGCAATGGTACATTGGGGACTTCTGGTTCTGTAGAATTTATGTTTGACCATACGTGTAACTTTCGTATCAATGCTGAAGGTATAGACCCTGAGGAATTGGAACTTGAAATGATAGATTTTGGAGCAGAAGAGGTATTTGCTGACGAAGATGGTATTCTTATTTATGCTCCTTTTGAGAGTTTTGGAGCTATACAAAAAGAGCTTGAAAGTAGGAATATAGAGATTCTGTCATCAGGTTTTGAACGCATTCCACAGGTTACCAAAGAACTCACTCCTGAAGAACAAGCTGATGTAGAGAAACTATTAGAAAAAATAGAAGAAGACGAGGATGTCCAGAATGTTTATCACACTATGAAGGAATCGGAAGAATAAGCCTATTATAGTTGACTATTCATCAAAAAAAGAGAATGCTTGGCTTAAACATTCTCTTTTTCCTTTTATATAAGAAGTAACGCAGAGGCAAGACCCCTTGTAAAAATTGATGTAAGGTTTAAAATAAAACTTATTTACCGCCGACCTAGCTTTGATATTGATGCTGCAATAATACGAATACATAAAGAAATAGATAAAAGAGCTGATAAAAAATCTATTGGTTATTGCGCAAGATATGTAAGATGGGGCTTAGAATCAGGAGGAATTAATACAAGTGACCGTCCTAATTATGCTTGTAAATATGGTCCTTTTTTACTGAGAAAGGGATTTAATCAAATAAATATAACAGACCCTAATGATTATACTCCTATCAAAGGGGATATTGTTGTTTTTGACACATACCCAGGTCAGCCAAAATATCCTGCTGGGCATATCCAAATGTACAATGGAGAGAAGTGGGTGTCAGATTTTGTGCAAAGACGTTTCTGGCCTGGTACTGCTTATGAAAATGATTATAAAAAGAGAAAAGAAGAAAAAAGAGAAATTAATTTTAAAATATTCAGATGGTAAAGATTTATTATTTTATTTCAGCGGGTTTATTGTTGTTTGCTTGTAACAATAACAACACCCAAGTGTCATCTTTCGATGATAGTACAGATACTATTTCCTCTATCAAAAGAGATACAATAGTAAATAAGGATACAATTGCACCAATTCAAGCTCCTAAAGAAGAAACTGATGAAGCTACAAAAATGATTTTAGAATTTTATGATAAGTACATCAGGCAGAAAGATAAAATGCCTTGTCTTGATTGCGAAGAATTAAGGGAAATAGAAAGGGAGTTTCTATCAAGTAAATTAATACGGAAAGTAAATTCAGATGAATTAAGTGCAGATCCTATTGTAGGAGCCCAAGATATCTTCATAGAATGGTTGGACTCTATTAAGGTAAAGAAGATAAATTCAAAAAGATATAATGTGTATCTTTTTGACTTTTATGAAAACAGATATGATGATAGCATACAATTAAAAGTAGCTAAGAAGAAAGACAGGTACATCATTGATGATATTAATTTTAAAATATTCAGATGGTAAAGATTTATTATTTTATTTCAGCGTGTTTATTGTTGTTTTCTTGTAACAATAGCAATAATACCCAAGTGTCATCTTCTAATGATACTACAGATACTATTTCCTCTATCAAAAGAGATACCATAGTAGAAAAAGATACAATTGCACCAATTCAAGTGCCTAAAGAAGAAACTGATGAAGCTACAAAAATGATTTTAGAATTTTATGATAAGTACATCAGGCAACAAGATAAAATGCCTTGTCTTGATAACAGGGAGTTTTGTGAAGAAGAATTAAGGGAAATAGAAAGGGAGTTTCTAT